>DASTIQ010000228.1 GCA_035717485.1 Thermoanaerobaculia bacterium
CGACCAGGACCGGCTCTACGCCGGCCGCGACCGAGTGTCGCATCCGGTTCCCCCCGGGGAAGGGGAGCTCGAGCATCGCACCGTCAACCGCATCACGACGCTCCTCGCCAACTACTCGGCGACACCCGATCTCTATCTCTCGCTCTCGGTTCCGTACGTCTCGCGCTACCACGAGCATTTCGACGGCGGCGATTTCGAGCGATTCCGCCTGGACGGCCTCGGCGACATCGCGCTTTCCGGGCGCTATCGGTTCCTCCCGGACCTTTCCGCGAGCCTCGCGGTGAAGCTTCCGACGGGCAACCGCTCTTCGGCCAACGACGAAGGGGTCGAGGCGGAACCGACGATCGCGCCGGGAACGGGATCGACCGACCTGTCCGCGAGCCTCGTGTGGCAGCGGACCGCCAACGTCCCCTCCCTCACGTGGGGACCGCTCGGGAACACGGGGGCGATGCCCTATTTCGTCGGGATCACGGGGCGGCGCAACGGCGTGGGAACGCGGAGCTACCGGGTCGGCGACGAGCTCCAGATCAACGCGGGCGCGAATTATCCGGTCTCCCAGGCGTTCCAGGCGCTCCTTCAGGTGAACGCCCGCTTCAAGGGCAAGGACGATGTCGGTGAGACCGACGCCGTGCGCGACGACACGGGCGGAAGCTTCGTCTATCTTTCCCCGGGTGCGCGCCTCGCCCTCTCGCCGAAAACCGCCTTGTACGGCTACGTCCAGATCCCGATTTACCAGAGAATCAACGGCGTGAACATCGCGTCGACGTACAACCTCTTCACCGGACTCCAGGTTCGGCTGTGAGGAAAGAGCTCGGCTTCCTTCGCGAGACGGCGCTGATCGTGGCGCTCGCCTTTCTCTGCTCGGTCGTTTCGAACGGATTCGCGCGCCGCGAGCGCCGGCTGGCGTGGCTCGGGAAGCCTCCCTCCGCCGTCCCGGTCACGGCGCCTCCGTCGCTGCAGCCCATCCCCGCCGCGCCGGCGGAGAAGGCTCCGCCGCCGCCCGCGCCCTCCCCGGCGCACGCCTCTCCCGCGCCTCCCTCCCGGCCCGCCTCGGCCGCTCCCGCGCCGAAGGGGGAGATCGCGGAGTTCGCCCCGCATCCCGACCGGCCCTTCGTCGAAGTCACCGCGGAACAGGCGAAAGCCCTCTTCGACCGGGGCGCGCTCTTCCTCGACGCGCGGCGGACCGCCGCCTACCGGGAAGGGCACATCCGCGGCGCGCGCTCGATCTCGGTCTGGGAGTCGGACGCCGACGACAAGGTGAAGGCGCTCCTCGACGAGGGCCGCGACACGAAGGCGCCGATCGTGGCGTACTGCAGCGGCGGCGACTGCGAAGATTCCCACCAGCTCGCGCAGAAACTCTGGGGCGTGACCTTCGACAACGTGTACGTCTACCGCGACGGTTTCCCCGACTGGCAGAAGCGCGGCTGGCCGATCTCCGGCGGGGAGGAGAAGTGACGCGCCGGCCGCCCTTCCGGCGTCTCGCCGTCCTCGCCGGCCGGATCCTCCTCGGAGCCGTCTTCATCGTCGCCGCCGGCCCCAAGATCGCCGATCCGCCGGGCTTTGCCCACATGATCGCGAACTACCGGCTCTTCCCGTCCCCGCTCGTCCACCCGGCCGCCCTCGTCCTCCCCTGGATCGAGATGCTGTCCGGACTCTTCCTCGTCGCGGGCCTCTTCTGGAGGACGGCGGCGAAGCTCGTCGGCGCGATGCTCGTCGTGTTCATTCTCGCGATCGGAACGAACCTCGCCCGCGACCGCGCCGTCCAGTGCGGCTGCTTCGACGTTCATGCGGCGGAGAAGACCCACGCGGAGCTCCTCTCCGAAATGCGATGGGTTCTCGCGCGCGACGCGGCGCTCCTGATGGTCGTCGTCCTCATTCTGCGGGAACGCGGCGGGCGCCGGTCCCGAAGCGCCGCCGCCCTCGCCACCCTTCTCCTCCTGGCCGGCTGCCGGAACACGCCGAGCGCGCCGCCGTCTTCGGCGGAGCTCCCGGCTCACGCGTTGCGGGGAGTCGTCGTCTCGATCGACCCGGCTCGCCGGGAAGTGACCGTCCGCCACGGGGAGATTCCGGGGTACATGCCGGCGATGACGATGCCCTATGCGGCGGATCCCTCCGTCCGGCTCGATCTCCTCGAGCCCGGAGACGAGATCACCGCCCGGATCCTGGGCCCGGCGGCCGCGCCGAAGCTCGACGAGATCTCCGTCGTCGCCCGGAAGGGATCGCCGGGCGAGGCGGCGACGATCGACCCTTCGAAGATCGTACCGGCCGGTGCCCGGTTCCCCGATTTCCGGCTCGTCGACCAGGACGGGAGGGCCCTCACCCTCGGGCGCTTCCGCGGTGCGCCCGTCGTCGTTTCGTTCGTCTACACCCGCTGTCCGCTTCCGTGGGCGTGTCCGGCGACGATCGGGAAGCTCGCGCGCGTCGGCGCGCTCTCCCCCGCGCCGCGCTTCCTGCTCGTGACCGTCGATCCGGCCAACGACACGCCCGAGGTCCTCCGCGACTACTCCCGCCAGGTCGACATGAGGAGCGGCCGCTGGACCTTCGCGACCGGGGACCCGGCGGAGATCGCGGCCGTCGCGCAGCACGCCGGCGCGCTCTTCGAGCGCGACGGAACCTCCATCACCCACTCTCTCCTCGTCCTGACGATCGGCCCGGACGGCGCCGTCCTCGGGCGGCACGAAGGGCGGGACTGGAAACCTGAAGACGTGATCGGAGACCTCGCGAAGCTGAGAAAATGATCCTGCGCCGCCGGGATGCCGCGCACTTTCGAGGAGGTTCGATGCCCGTTCGCCCCGCCCCCGCCCTGTTTTTCGCAATCGCCGCCGCCGGCGCGCTCGCCTTCGCCGCCGACAAGGGCGGATCGCCGTCGCCGCTCTTTCTCCAGAAGTGCATCAAGTGCCACGGCGAGGACGGCCGGGCGCAGACCGAGAAGGGGAAGAAGCTCAAGGCGCAGGACTTCACCGATCCCGACTTCCAGCAGCACAAGAGCGACGAGCAGCTCGCCGAGGCGATCACCAACGGCACCGAAAAGGACATGCCGGCCTTCGGGAAGGTGCTCTCCCCCGAGGAGATCGAGTCGCTCGTGCGAGTCGTCCGGAGCTTCCGGCGATAGAACGCGGCCGCTTCGCCCCGACGCCGTCCGGACCGCTCCATTTCGGGTCGATGATGACGGCGCTCGCCTCCTGGCTCTTCGCGAAGAGCGCCGGAGGCGAATGGCTCGTCCGGATCGAGGATCTCGACGCGCCGCGGGCGATCGAAGGGTGCGCCGAGGACCAGCTCGCGGCGCTCGCCGCCTTCGGCCTGCGCCCGGACGGCGAGGTCGTTCGTCAGTCGCGCCGGGAGGCTCTCTACGACGCGCTCTTCGGGCGCCTGGCCGCCGACGGCCGCGTCTATCCGTGCCGCTGCTCGCGGCGCGAGGTGCGGACGGCGGCCTCGGCGCCCCACGGCGCGGAGCCGCGATATCCCGGAACGTGCCGGAACGCGGCGGTCGCTCCCTCCGAGGCTCGGTCGTGGAGATTCCGGGTCGACGACGGAACGGTCGAGTTCGCCGACGCCGTGTTCGGGGCGGTCCGGCAGGACGTCGCGGCGGAAGTCGGCGATTTCGTCGTCCG
Organism: Thermoanaerobaculia bacterium; assembly: GCA_035717485.1. Lineage (NCBI taxonomy): Bacteria > Pseudomonadati > Acidobacteriota > Thermoanaerobaculia > Thermoanaerobaculia bacterium. The sequence goes on from DASTIQ010000228.1 coordinate 3,612, forward strand.
CCGCGAAGGCCCGGTAGCCGCTTACGCGTACCAGTTCGCCGTCGTCGCCGACGATGGCGATCAGAGGATCACGCAGGTCGTCCGGGGCGCCGATCTCCTCGACTCGACCGCGCGCCAGATCCTCCTCGGACGCGCGCTCGGATTCCGGGAGCCGCGATGGGCTCACGTGCCGATCCTCGTCTCCGCCCAGGGGGGCGAGAAGCTCTCCAAGCGGGCCGGCTCGCGCGCGCTCGCCGACGCGGTCGCCCGGGGCGACGTCGATGCGATTCGCGGCTCGCTGCTGCGGACGCTCGGCCAGCGGCCCGGACTCGACGAAGCCCGCCGGACGTTCGATCCCGCCGCCATCCCCCGCCGGCGGGAGATCCCGCTTCGTCCCTATTTCGGAGAGGAAGCGGCGAGCACGTAGGCGAGGATCTGCTTCTCCTCCTCGGGGGTGAGCTTCGCCTTCTCCGCCATCTTTTCCATCAGCGCCGGCCATTTCTCCGGCCCGACCCGGCCGGGAGGGTAGAGGCGGTGGCAGGCATGGCACTTCCCCGCGTAGAGCGCGCGGCCGGGTTCGGTCTCCGGAGTCGCCGGGGGGAGAGCGGAAGCCCACGCCGCGGCAGCCGCCAGCGCCGCCGCGGCCGCGAACGCGGGGCGAAGACGCCTCAAAAGTAGAACCCCAGGATCGCGCGCGCGCCGACGTCGCCGTCCCGCGAGGTCAATCCGAAATACGGGCCGACGGCGGCCCACGCCTTCTCTCCCTGGTACGAGACGACCGGACCGACCTTTCCGTTGGATTCCGAGAACGAACCGTGGCCTTCGACGCCGAGATTGACGCGCGGCGAGAGCTCGTACGACGCGCCCGCGGCCCATTCCCTCTTCCACGCCAAATGGCGGCCCGTCTCGTCGTCCACCGGCTTCGAGAAGATCAGGTTTCCGGCGACGTTCAGGGGGCCGAAATCGTGCGCGAGGATGAGCTTGAGCTCGGGTTCGCCCCAGCCGTGCACCTGGAACGGCTGCTCGTATTCGGCGTAGAGCTCGACGTCGACCGGCCATTTTCCGGGCTCACCCAGCCGGTACTTCGTCTCGATCTTCGACGCGTCCCAGTCGAGGGAAGCGTCCCCTTCCTTCGCGAGGATCGTGTAGAGCGAGATGTCGAGGCGGTCCGTCAGGCCGAACTCCCCCTCGATCTGGAGCTCGCCGTCCACCTGCTTCGGGACCGAGTCGTCGTCCTGCCGGGTGATCCACGTCTCCAGCTCGGCCGCCCCCTTCGGCAGCGTCGCGTACTGGTAGGTGAAGAGATAGAACTTCCGATCCGCGCGGGCGGGGGCGGCGGACGCGAGGAGCAGGGCCGCGGCGGCGGCGGGGAGAAACCGCGGGCGGAGGCGCATTCGTCGTCCTCTCATTGATCCTAAGACTCAGTCTCAACGAGCGGACGCGCCGCGCCGGCGGTCTTCCGCGCGCTTTCCAGTTCCGGGTCCGCCGCCCTGCTCTTGCGGCAGTCGCGGCAGAAGCCGCGGATGTGATGACTGTGCGTGACCGCGCGAAATCCGGCCCGGGCGCAGACGCGATCCTGGAGCTCCTCGATCTTCGGCTCGTAGAACTCGATGATCCGGCCGCATCCGAGGCAGATCAGGTGGTCGTGGTGCTCGCCCGCGTGCAGCCGCTCGTACAGGAACCCTTCGTCCCCCACCCGGACCCGCCCCACGACTCCCGCGGCGATGAGCAGCTCCAGCCCCCGGTAGATCGTCGCCCGGGAGATCTTCCGGCCCCGCTGTTTCATCCGGAAGAGGAGCTCGTCGGCCTCGAAGTGCTCGTGGCGCTTGAAGATCTCGTCGAACAGGAGCCGCCGCTCCGGGGTGAACTTCAGCCCGTGGCGCCGGAGGTACGCCTCGAAGAGGGCCGCTTCCCGCCGGTTCGGCATGCGGTCAGACCCGCCGGAAAAACGATGCAGTTGACATTGCGACTCAGTCTCAGTCGTGATACTGTCCTCCCGCGCGCCGTTTGTCAAGAGGAGCTCGCGCCCATGCTCGAAAGCTTCGTCATCGTCCTCCGGGAAGGGATCGAGGCCGCCCTCGTCGTGGCGATCGTCGTCGGCGCGCTCCGGAAGTCGGGACGCGAGGACCTGTACGGCCGGGTCGCCCAGGGGATCGCGCTCGCCGTCGCCGCGTCGATCGCCGGGGGGATCGTCCTCCGCGGCTTCGCCCTCGACGCGGACCTCTTCGAGGGATTCCTGATGCTCGTCGCGGCGATCTTCGTCGCGACGATGATGGTCTGGATCCACCGGACGTCGCATCGCCTGCGCGAGCACGTCGGCACCCGGGTGGCGTCGGCGCTCGGACGCGGGGGCGCGTCGGTCTTCTGGCTGACGTTCCTCCTCGTCGCGCGGGAAGGGATCGAGGGCGTGCTGTTCCTTTCGGCGGCGTCGCTCAACACGGACACCCTCGCGGCCGTGACCGGCGGCGCGGCCGGTCTCGCGGTCGCGGTCGCTTTCGGGGTCGCGTTCGCCCGGGGCAGTCTCCGGATCGACCTCAAGCGATTCTTCGCGATCACGAACTTCGTCCTCGGTCTCCTCCTCGTGCAGCTCTTCGTGGGAGGACTCCACGAGCTCGCCGAGGGAGGATTCATCCGCGTCGGGCCGACCGAGATGGCGGTGATCGGCCCGGTCGTCAAGAACAACCTCCTCTTCGTCCTGGCCGTCCTCCTCGTGCCGTTCTTCGCGATCGCGACGGCGCGCCGCGGGGCCCTCCCGACCGGCGAGGGTCCGGACGCGCGGCTCGCGCGCGCGAAGGAGATGCGCGAGAAGCGCGGCCTCCGGATCGCGGCGGCGCTCTCCGCGGTGATCCTCGCCGTGCTCTCCGTCAGCTTCGTGCGCGCCGAAGCGGGAAGGCGGCTGACGCCGTCCACTCCGGTCTCCGCCGCCGGCGGAGAGCTGCGGATTCCCCTGGCGGCGGTTTCCGACGGCCGCCTCCACCGCTTCGTGACGGTCGTCTCGGGGCGGGCGACGCGGTTCCTGCTGATCCGCTCCGGCACGGAGATCCGATCGGCCTACGACGCGTGCCAGATCTGCGGAACCGACGGATACAACCAGGTCGGATCCAACGTCGTCTGCCTCCACTGCGACGCGAACATCAACATCCCCACGATCGGGAGAGCGGGCGGCTGCAACCCGATTCCGCTCCCCTCCCGCGTCGCCGGCGACGCGGTCGTGATCCGCGAGGCCGACCTCGCGGCCGAGTCGGGCCAGTTTCCGGCCGTCGGGCGCTGACCCGAGATGTTCTTCCGGATCCTCGCGAATTCGTTCCGCCGGAGCCGCCGCCGGAAGACGGTCGCCTTCGTCGCGCTGGCGATCGCCTCGGCGATCTGGACTCTCGTCCTCGCGATCGGCTCCGGAATGGGAGACCGCACGCGGCGGGACCTCACCGCCTACGGCGCGAACATCGTCGTGCTGCCGGAGACCGCGAAAGCCGCGCCGTCGATCCTCGGCGCGCCTCTTCCGGCTCCTCCCGCTCCCCAGGCGCTTCCCGAGGCAGCGCTCGACGCGTTCCCCGATCTCTTCTGGAAGAACAACATCACCGCGATTTCCCCGGTGCTGGAATTCTCCGTGGACGCCGGGGGAAAGCCGATGGCCGCTGAAGGAGTCGATTTCCGCCGCGAGCGGCGGACGCCGAAGGGAGAACCGCTCTCGACGGGAGTCCTCGGCGCGCATCCGGCGTGGAAAATCGCGCAGGGCCGGTGGCCGCGGGACGGCGCCGACGAAGCTGCCGCGGGCATCCGCGCGGCCGAGAGCCGCGGCTGGTCGTCCGGCGCCGCGATCCGCGTCTCCGGCCCGGGCGGCCCGCGCACGGTCACGCTGACCGGCATCTTCCGCTCGGGCGAGCGGGAGGACGGAACGCTCCTCCTGCCGCTCGCCCTCGCGCAGCAGGTCGCCGGAACGCCGGGCCGCATCGGCCGGATCGACGTGACCGCGATGACGACGCCGGAGTCGAAACTCGAGGCGGCGCTCCACCGCGACCCGAAGAAGCTCTCGCCCGTCGAGTACGACCGTTGGTACTGCACCCCCTACGCGTCGTCGATCGCCTCCCAGATCGGCGAAGCGATTCCCGGCGCCCGCGCCGCGCCGCTCCGGCGCGTGACCGCCGACGAGGAGCGGTCGGCGTCGATCGCCGAGGCGCTCCTCTTCTTCGCGGCGGCGGCGGCGCTCCTCGCCGCGCTGCTCGCGGTGTTCTCGACGCTCTTCGATTCCGTGACCGAGCGCGCTCCCGAAATCGGCCTCTGGAAGGCGCTCGGGGCCGAACCGGAAAAGATCGCGGCCGTCTTTCTCGCGGAGGCGGCGGCCAACGGCCTGCTCGGCGGAGCGGCCGGCGCGCTCGTCGGATTCCTCGCGGCTCCCGCGCTCGCCCGCGCGGTGTTCGGGTTCGCCGTTCCCCGGACCCCCCTCCTCGCGGCCGTCGCCGTCGCCGCGGCCGTGCTCGTCTCGGTCGCGGCGTCGCTCGCGCCCGTCCGGCGCGCGATCCGGCTCGAGCCGATCGCCGCGCTGCGGGAGGGATGAGATGAGCTTCGCGGCCCGGCAGCTCCTCCGCTCGTTCCAGCGTCGCCTTCCCCGCTATTTCCCCGCGATCCTCGCCATCGCGATCGCGGCGGCGGCGATCGGCGCGCTCGGCTCCCTCGCCTCGGACGTCGCCCGCAAGATGACGCGCGAGTTCCGCCTTCGCGGCCCGAACGCCGTGGCGCGAAGCCGTGACGGGCGCCCGCTTTCGGGGGACGCGGCGCGGCGCATCGCATCGGCCGCCGACGTGGAGCGCGCGCTCCCGATCCGCGTCTCCGATCTCGCGGCCGGCTCGCGGCGCGTGACCGCGATCGCCGTCGACTTTTCCCGGGCGCGTCCCTTCTTCGACGCCTGGGACCTGGACGGCGCGCTTCCGTCGTCGCCGGCGGAGGCGGTCGCCGGCGTGCGGCTCTACGACCGGCTCGGCCTCGACCGCTCCCGCGAAGTCGAGGTCGCGCTGCCCGGCGGCGCGCGCCGGGTCCGCATCGTGGGGCGCGTCGCGACCGGCGAAGGAGAGGACGAGGAGCTCATCCTCCCGTGGAGCGACCTGCCGCGCGCGGATTCCGGAGAGGCGGACGCGCTCCTGCTGCGCCTCGCCGGGAGCGGAGCCCGGGTCGCCGCTTCGGCGGCCCGCATCGAGCGCGATTCGGGCGCGCGGGTCGACCCGCTGCTCGCCGTCGCGACGTCGGAAGGACGGGTGGTCGTCCGGCTCCGCGGTCTCCTCACCGCCATGGGCATCGCGATCGCGGGGCTCGCGGCGCTCGGCACGGCGACGACCCTCATGGCCGCCGTCGTCCAGCGCCGCCGCGAGATCGCGCTCGAGAAGTCCCTCGGCGCCGAGGGGCGCCGCCTCTTCGTCCGCTTTCTCGCCGAGGGCGCCGCGCTCGGGGCGATCGGCGGAGCGATCGGCGCCGCCGCCGGGCTCCTGATCGCCGACCGGCTCGAACGGCACCTCTTCGGCGTCCCCCTGACCGTCTCTCCCGCGTGGGCCGTGATCCCATTCCTGATCTCGATCGGGATCGCCGCCGCGGCGGGGCTCCCGTCCGTGCGGCGCGCGCTCTCGATCGAAGCGATCACCGCCCTGAGGAACGAATAGAAAAATGAGCGATGAACGAATGACCGACATTCTCGCTTTCGAAAACGTCACGCGCGCCTATCCGCGCGGGCCGCTCGCGCTCGACGACGTCAGCGTGGCGATCGCCGCCGGGGAGTTCGTCGCGGTCGTCGGCCCGTCGGGGTCCGGAAAGTCGACGCTCCTCCACCTCGCCGCCGGGCTCGACCGCCCCGACAAGGGGAGCGTCGTCGTCGACGGAGTCGACACCACCGCGATCTCGGAACGGGAGCGGATCCGCCTGCGGCGCGAGAAGATCGGCCTGGTCTTCCAGTCCTTCTACACCGTTCCGTATCTGACGGCCGTCGAGAACGTCATGCTCGCCCAGGACCTCCATTCGCTGGTCGACGAGAAGGAGGCGCGCCAGGTGCTCGCGCGCGTCGGCCTCGCCGCGCGCTCGGACGCCCTGCCCTCCCAGCTCTCCGGCGGCGAGCTCCAGCGCGTCTGCATCGCGCGGGCGCTCGTCAACCGCCCGAAGCTGCTGCTGGCCGACGAGCCGACGGGGAATCTCGACGAAGAGAACGAGAACATCGTCCTCGAGCTCTTCCAGGAGCTCCACCACGCCGGCCAGACCATCGTGATGGTCACCCACGACCTGACGGTCTCGAAGCTCGCCGACCGGCGGCTCACGCTCGAGCACGGCCGGATCGTCGGCTCGTTCCTCACGCCCGCCGAAGCGGAGGAGGCGATGGACGAAGCGCTCGAGCGGATCTGGATCCTCCGCGAGCGCGGCGACCGCAGCATGTCCCGGCTGGTCTCCGGGCCGCACGGCGCGCCGCCGACGCTGCTCAAGCGGATCGCCGACCGCGGCCTCATCGCTTTCACGGGCGAATCCGTCGAGTTGACCGAAACCGGCTACGAGCGCGCCCGCAACCTCATCCGCCGGCAGCGGCTCGCCGAGATGCTCTTCACCCACACGCTCGCCCTCGACGCGAAGGTGACGGAACGCGAGGCGTGCCGCTTCGAGCACATCCTGTCGCTCGAAGTGACGGACTCGATCTGCGCGTTCCTGAAGCATCCGAGGGCGTGCCCGCACGGAGCGGAGATCCCGAAAGGGGAATGTTGCGCCTGAGGAGGGGTGCGGCCATGCATCGCGCCATACGGGCGCGCCGCGCCTCGGCGCGGACCCCGCCGCCCCCTTCGGGAGCGTCCGGGGACCCCGGGAATATCGTGTATTATTCCGTCCGGCGGAAGATGACCTTCGCGAACCGGCGCTTGCCGACGCGGAGCCGCACTTCGCTTCCCGCCGTTCGCGGAATCGCCCGCTTCGGATCCGACGCACGGACGTCGTCGACGTCGACCGCGCCGGACGCGATGAGCCGCCGCGCTTCCGCGTTCGACGGCGCGAGCCCGGCTTCCGCGATGAGCTTCGGCAGCGGGTCCGCCGCGTCCGAGGCCGGCAGGACGATCTCCTCGTAGCGCGCCGGTTCTTCCCTCTTCGAGAAGACCCGGACGAACTCCTCCTCCGCCGCGCGTCCCGCTTCTTCGCCGCCGTGGAACCGGCCGACGATCCGGCGCGCGAGCTCCTTCTTCGCGTCCATCGGGTGCATCGACCGTTTCTTCTCCTCGATTTCCCCCGGGAGGTCGTCGGTCAGGAGCAGGTAATAGCTCCACATCGTCTCGTCGGAGATCGACATGAGCTTGCCGTACATGTCGCCGGGAGGTTCGTTCACGCCGATCGCGTTGCCGAGCGACTTGGACATCTTCTCGACGCCGTCGGTTCCGACGAGGAGAGGCACGGTCATGACGACCTGCGGCTCCATCCCCTCTTCCCGCATGAGGTCCCGCCCGAGGAGCAGGTTGAAGAGCTGGTCGGTCCCGCCGAGCTCGACGTCGGCCTGGAGCGCCACGGAGTCGTAGCCCTGCGAGAGCGGGTACATCAATTCGTGGAGCGCGATCGGCTGGTGCGCGTTCCACCGCCTCTGGAAATCGTCGCGCTCGAGCACCCGCGCGACGGTGATCCGCGACGCGAGACGGACGAAGCCGTCCGCGCCGAGCGGCGGCCGGTTCTCCTTTCCGCCGCCCAGGAACCACTCGGAGTTGTAGCGGATCTCGGTCTTGTCCTTATCCAGCACCTTGAAGCACTGCTCCGCGTACGTCGTGGCGTTCTTCTCGATCTCGGCGCGCGTGAGCTGCGGGCGGGTGCTCTTCTTTCCGCTCGGGTCGCCGATCAGGCCCGTGAAGTCCCCGATCAGGAAGATGACCCGGTGGCCGGCGTTCTGGAAGTGCCGCATCTTGTGGAGGAGCACCGTATGGCCGAGATGGATGTCGGGCGCCGAGGGATCGAAGCCGACCTTGACGACGAGCGGCCGATGTTCGGCGCGTGACCGGGCGAGCTTCCGCTTGAGGTCCCCCTCGTCGATGACGTGCGAGCACCCCTTGACGAGGACGTCGTAGTCGTCTGCCTGGCGCTGAGACTGCATTCAAAGCATTATTTCCCAAGACTTAACGAATGGGAACTCCGCGTCCGGCGCGATTCGTGCGTAATATTCCGGGATGGACGATTCGGACGACATCAACCGGCTGATCGCCGAGCTCAACGCCGGCGCTCCTCCGCGAACGGCCGACGCCGGCGACGAACCGGGGGAAATCGACCCCGTGGACGTGCCGGAGATCGCCGCCATGCCGACGATCGACACCCGGCTCGACGGCTGGCTCGCGCAACTCGTCGCGCGCAAGGGAAGCGACCTTCTCCTCGTCGCGGACGCGCCTCCGGCCGTCCGCCGGGACGCGGACTTCCAGTTCCTCGACGCCGAGAAACTGACGGGTCCCGAGATCGAGCGCGCCGTGCTCCCCGCGATTTCGGCCGCCGCCCGCCGGATCTACCGCGAGCGATCCAACGCCGACGCGTCGCTCCGGCGCGGCGGCCAGAGGTTCCGGTTGAACCTCCACCGGGAGCGGGGGCGCGCCGCCGCGGCGATCCGGGCGCTTCCCGCCGAGCCGCCGTCGTTTGCGGCGCTCGGACTTCCGGAGGAGGTCGCGCGCCTCGCCCGGCTCCCGCGCGGGCTCGTCCTCGTGACGGGACCGACCGGATCGGGAAAGACGACGACGCTCGCCGCGCTCGTCGCCGAAATCAACCGGTCGAGCGCGCGGCACGTCGTGACGATCGAGGACCCCATCGAGTACGAGCACGCCCACCGCACGTCGGTGATCGAGCAGGTGGAGATCGGCGTCGACGCCCCGGACTTCGCCTCCGCGCTCCGCGCGGCGCTGCGGCAGGCGCCGGACGTGATCGTGATCGGGGAGATGCGCGACTCGGAGACGATGGCGATCGCGCTCGCCGCCGCGGAGACGGGGCATCTCGTGCTCTCGACCCTCCACAGCTCCGACACCGCGGGCGCGGTGGCTCGCCTCGCGGATTCCTTCCCTCCCGAGCGGCAGGCGACGGTCCGGCAGGAGATCGCCATGGCGGTCGCGGCCATCCTGTCGCAGCACCTGCTTCCGCGCGCGGACGGAAAAGGGCGGATCGTCGCGATCGAGCTCCTGCTCGCGACCGACGGCGCGCGCCAGCACATCCGGAAGAACGCGCTGCACCATCTCCACCAGGAGATCGCGATCGCCCGCAAGTTCGGCGCCGTCTCGCTCGAACAGTCGCTGGCGAAACTCGCGAAGGCGGGTCTGGTCGAGCCCGCCGACGCGCGCGCCCGCGCGCCGCAACCCGACGAGTTCGATTCGTTCATGAGGGGTTAGGGAGAGCTGGCGCGGCGATACATCGGACCGGACGGGCGCGTGAGTCCTACTCAGCGCGGGGTACCTGAATCAAACCTCCATGGCTTCTGATACTCCAGCGTGACACGCTACACGCTCCGGGGCCCATCGCATCGCGGAAAGGGTTCGCCGAAGTAACCGAGGCGAAAGCTCCGCGATGCGGGAGCGGGAGCGTCGGCGAAGGGGGTGGCGGCGGCGCGGTCGAGTCGCTCGTTCGACGAGCCGCGCCCGCCGTCACGCGCTCCGGTTCCCCGAGCCCGCTCCCGCGACGGTCACTTCGCCGGCAGCGCCTCCAGCATCTTCTTGGCGTTGTCCGCCTGGTCGCCCTGCGGCGCGAGCTCGAGATACTTCTGGAAGTCGCGGCGACTCGCTCCGTAGCTCTTCTGGTTGTACTCCGACATCGCCATCCAGAAATAGGCATTGGCCATGTCGGCCTTCAGCTGCACGGCCTTCGCGAACGACGCGGTCGCGGCCGCGTAGTCGCCCGCCGTGTACGACTCCACTCCCGCGTTGTAGTTGACTTCGGGGTTGTCGGCGTTGGCCTCGACGAACCTCTTCTTGTAGTCGACCGCGGCGGCGGTGTCGCCGGTCTTCTGGGCCGAGTCCATCAGGATTCCATAGAGGTCCTTGTCCTTCGCGTCGAGCTCGAGGAGCTTGCGCCCCGCCGCGAGCGCCTTCGCGTAGTCCTTGCGCTCGTACGCGAGCTGCGAGATGACCTTCCACGCCGGAGCGAGGTCGGGCTTGGCGGCGACCGCCTCGTCGAACTTCTTCTCCGCTCCCGCCTTGTCGCCCTTCTGGAGCGTCTCGACCCCGTCGTTGTACGCGGCGATTCCGGGATCGACCTTCGGCGGAGGCGGCGGAACGGTGCCCGGGAAGGGCGGATGCATCGTGATCGAAAGGTTCCCGTTGGCCGACGGAGCTTCCGTCTGGCTCGGCGAGAATCCGTCGTGCTCGACGCGGATTCCGTACTCCCACTTCGCGTTCGGCACCGACGCCGCGAACCGGCCCCCCTCGTCGGTCGTCTGTTCGCTCGTGAAGTCCTTCTGCTTCGGGGTCGTGATCGTGACCTTCGCGCCGGGAACGGGAGTTCCGTTCTCGTCGACGATGACCCCCCCGATCTTCCCTTCCGCGGCGAAAAGCGGAGCGCAGAACAGGGCAACCGCCGCCGCCAGCAGACCGGCGCGTGACCGCACGACCTTCATGAGACCCTCCTCGTTGGCGCGGATTCTAACGAAACTCCGCGCAAAAGCGGAAAGAATTCCGGGCAATGCAAAAACCGGGTCAGGCCGGGAGGGCGGGAGCCGGCGGCCGGGCGCCGGCCGGAAGGGCGGGGGCGAGGAACCGTTCGATCTCCCGGAGCGGCAAACCCTTTCGGGCGGCGTAGTCCTCCGCCTGGTCGTTTCCGATGGGTCCCACGGCGAAATAACGGGCGCGCGAGTGGGAAAAGTAGAACCCGGCGATCGAGCTCCCCGGGAACATCGCGAACGTCTCCGTCAGGCGGACGCCCGTCCGCGCCTCGGCTTCGAGGAGCCGGAAGATCACCTCTTTTTCCGAGTGATCGGGACACGCCGGATAACCGGGCGCCGGCCGGATTCCACGGTACCGCTCCTTGAGGAGATCCTCGGGGGCGAGCTCTTCGTCCCGGCCGAAACCCCAGTCGCGGCGCGCCTGGCGATGGAGCCATTCCGCTCCGGCCTCGACGAGCCGGTCCCCCAGCGTCTTCACGAGGATCGCCGAGTAGTCGTCGTGGGCGGCTTCGTGCTCCCGCGCGACGGCGTCGACCTCGGGGCCCGCCGTGACGACGAACATCCCGAGAGAATCAGCCAGGCCGAGCGCTTCCGGCGCCACGAAATCGGCGAGCGACTGCTGCGGCTCCCCTTCGGGGCGTTCCGCCTGCTGCCGGAGCGTGTGGAAAAAGCCGGCCGTCCGGTCGCGGCGGGCCGGATCGAAGAGAACGATGTCGTCGCCGCGCGCCGCCGCCGGGAAGAATCCGTAGGCGGCCCGGACGCGCACCCTGCCCGCGAGACTCTCGAGCGTCCGCCGGGCATCGGCGAGGAGCTCCTGCGCGCGTTCCCCGGCCGCCGGATCGTCGAGGATCTGCGGGTAGCGGCCCCTCATTCCCCAGGCGTGGAAGAACGGGGCCCAGTCGATGAGGGGAAGGATCTCCGGCCACGGAAGCGGATCGACCGTCCGCACGCCGAGGAATCCGGGAACCGCCGGAGCCTCGCGGGCCCAGTCGACCGCGGTCTGGCGCCGCCGGGCTTCGGCGATCGGCAGGAGGACGCGCTCCGCGCGCGAGCGGTGGGCCGACCGGGTCTCCTCCTGGCGTTCCCGGTTCCGGCGCGCGAAGGCGCCGTCCGGCGCGAGGAGTCCCGCGACGGCGGCAACGGCCCGCGACGCGTCCGGGACATGCGCGACCGGCGACGAATATTCGGGCGCGATGCGGATCGCGGTGTGAAGCGGACTGGTCGTCGCGCCGCCGATCAGCAGCGGAATGGAGAACCCCTCGCGCTCGAGCGTCCGCGCCACGTGGACCATCTCGTCGAGCGACGGCGTGATCAGCCCGGAGAGCCCGATCACGTCGGCCTTCCGTTCGCGGGCGGCCCGGAGGATGCGGTCGGCCGGGACCATCACGCCGAGATCGATCACCTCGTAGTTGTTGCAGGAGAGCACGACGCCGACGATGTTCTTGCCGATGTCGTGGACGTCCCCCTTGACGGTCGCGAGCAGGACGGTTCCCGCGTGGGACCGTTCCCCTGCGGTCTTCTCGGCCTCGAGATAGGGAAGGAGCACGGCGACGGCGCGCTTCATCACGCGGGCGCTCTTGACGACCTGCGGGAGGAACATCTTTCCGCTGCCGAAGAGGTCTCCGACGACGTTCATTCCCGCCATCAGCGGCCCCTCGATCACGTCGAGAGGGCGGCCCAGTTTCCGGCGCGCTTCCTCCACGTCCTCCTCGACGTGGTCGACGATCCCCCGGACGAGCGCGTGGGCGAGCCGCGCCTCGACGGGCTGGACCCGCCAGTCCTCGGCGGCCGCGGCCTCCCTCTCCGTGCCGCGCACGGACTGGGCGAACGCCAGGAGCCGCTCCGTCGCGTCCGGGCGGCGGTCGAGGAGGACGTCCTCGACGCGTTCGCGGAGCTCCGGGTCGATCTCCTCGTAGACCGCGAGCTGTCCCGCGTTGACGATTCCCATGTCCATCCCGGCGCGGATCGCGTGGTACAGGAACGCGGAATGCATCGCCTCCCGCACCGCGCGATTGCCGCGGAACGAGAAGGAGACGTTGCTCACCCCGCCGCTCACCTTGCAGCCGGGGAGCTCCTCCTTGATGCGCCGCACCGCCTCGAAGAAGCTCACGGCGTAGCGGTTGTGCTCCTCGATCCCGGTCGCGACGGTGAGGACGTTGGGATCGAAGATGACGTCTTCGGCCGCGAAGCCGAGGCCGGCGAGGATTCCCCACGCCCGCCGGCAGATCGAGACGCGGCGCTCCGTCGTCGTCGCCTGCCCCTCCTCGTCGAACGCCATCACCACGACCGCCGCTCCGTAGCGCCGGACGAGGCGGGCCTGCCGCCGGAATTCCTCCTCCCCTTCCTTGAGAGAAATCGAATTGACGACGCCCTTTCCCTGCAGGCACTGGAGCCCGGCCTCGAGCACGCGCCACTTCGAGCTGTCGACCATGATCGGGAGGCGGGCGATGTCGGGCTCGGCCGCGACGAGATTCAGGAAGTCGCGCATCGCGCGTTCGGAGTCGAGCATCCCCTCGTCCATGTTGACGTCGAGGACGTTGGCGCCGCCCTCGACCTGCTGGCGCGCGACCGAGAGCGCGCCCTCGAGGTCCCCTTCGAGCACGAGGCGGGCGAACTTCGGCGATCCCGTGACGTTCGTGCGCTCGCCGACGACGATGAAGTTCGAGTCGGGGCGGATCGTCAGAGGCTCGAGCCCGGAGAGGCGGGTGTAGCGCGGGGGCGACGGCGGAACGCGCGGGCGGAAGCGCCGCACGGCCTCCGAGATCGCCCGGATGTGCTCCGGCGTCGTTCCGCAGCATCCTCCGGCGACGTTGATCCACCCCCGCTCCGCGAAGCGCGAGAGATCGGCCGCCATTTTCTCCGGCGTCTCGTCGAAGCCGCCGAATGCGTTCGGAAGGCCCGCGTTCGGGTACGCGCTCACGAAGACGGGAGCGATCGCGGCGAGCTCCTCGAGATACGGCTCCATCTCCCGGGCGCCGAGCGCGCAGTTCAAGCCCACCGAGACCGGGTTCGCGTGGGAGACCGAGTTCCAGAACGCCTCGATCAGCTGCCCGGAGAGCGTCCGGCCGCTCCGGTCGGTGATCGTCCCCGAGATCATCACGGGAACGCGCACGCCGCGGCGCTCGAAGATCGTCTCGATCGCGAACAGCGCCGCTTTCGCGACGAGCGTGTCGAAGATGGTCTCCACGAGGAGCAGGTCGACCCCCCCGTCGAGCAGCGCCTCCGCCTGCTCCGCGTAGGCCCCGACGAAATCGCTCCACGACCGCTCGCGGTAGCCGGGGCGCTGCACGTCGGTCGCCAGCGACAGCGTCCGGTTCGTCGGCCCCATCGCGCCCGCGACGAACGCCGGACGGCCGGGGTGGGCGGACGCGAACGCGCGCGCGGCCTTTCGCGCGATCTCCGCGGCGGCCCGGTTGATCTCGGCGACGTGCGCCTCCATCCGGTAGTCGGACATCGAAATCGCGTTCGCGTTGAAGGTGTTCGTCTCGATGACGTCGGCCCCCGCCTCGAGATACGCGAGGTGGATCTCCTCGATGATCTCGGGCCGCGTGATCGAGAGGAGATCGTTGTTTCCCTGGAGATCGACGGGATGTCCACGGAACCGCTCGCCCCGGTAACCCGCCTCTTCCAGCCGATGCGCCTGGATCATCGTCCCCATCGCGCCGTCGATGACGACGATGCGCTCCTCCAGGAGCGCGCGGAACGCGTCGCCCGGCCCCTCGTCGCGGACGCTCACGGGACGCTCTCGGACCGCCGTGCCGCCGCCGGAACCGCGTCGAGGATCGCCTCCACGGAGGCGTATTTCTGCATCGGCATGACGTGCATGCCGGGCGCGATCGCCGCGATCGCCGCGGCGAGCTCGCGCGCGATCGCGAGCCCCTCCTCCGCTTCGAAGTCGGGGCCGCGCTCCGCCGCCCTCCGCATCCGCGCGATCGTCGCCTCGGGCACGACCATCCCGGGAACTTCGTTGGCGAAATAGAGCGTCTGCTTCAGGGTCTTCAGCGGCAGGATCCCCACGAGCACGGGAACCGCGCGCGCGTCGGGGCGCGCGAAGAAGGCGTCGAGCGCGGCGGGATCGAAGACGGGCTGGGTCTGCGCGAAGGTCGCGCCCGCTTCGATCTTCGCGCGAAGCTTCGAGAACTCGACGTCGAGATCGCGCGCCGCGGGGTTGGCGGCGCACCCGATCGCGAACGCGGTCGGCGCTCCGATGGGGTTCCCGACGAGGTCCGCGCCGGCGTTCAGGATTTTCGCGATGCGCAGGAGGCCGAGCGTGTCGACCTCCGAGACCTGATGCCCGTTCGGGTAGTCCCCGATCTTCAGCGGGTCTCCCCCCAGGCAGAGGAGCGCCTTCAGCCCCAGCGCGGATGCGCCGAGAAGGTCGGACTGGATTCCGAGGACGTTCCGGTCGCGGGTCGTGAACTGGACGATCGCGTCGAGTCCGGTCTCCCTCTGGACGAGTCCCGCGACGGCGACCGACGACATCCGCAGGCGCGCCATCGGATTGTCGGTGACGTTCACCGCGTCGACGCCGAGCCGCCGGAGGAGGCGGGCCGCCTCGATCGCGGAACGGCAGTCGGCGCCGCGCGGCGGCTCGACCTCGACGGTGACGGTGAACGCTCCTTCGGCCGCGAGCTTCCTCTTGAAGTGCGAGGTTTCGATCGCTTGCCCGCCGACGTCGTGAGGAAAGACGTCGCGGACCGTCTCGACGGCGGCCGGCGCGAGCGGACGCCGGGAGGCACCCGCGAGCGCCCGCGCCATCGCGCGAATGTGCTCCGGGGTCGTGCCGCAGCAGCCTCCGACGATCGCGGCGCCGTGATCGACGAACTCGAGCGCGTATTCGCGGAAATAGTCGGGCGACGCGTTGTAGACGTTGCGCCCGCGGATGAGCGTCGGATAGCCGGCGTTGGGCATCACCGAGAGCGGCGCGCCGACCTGGGCGGCGACGTTTTCGAAGACTCCCAGCGTCTCCTGCGGGCCGAGGGTGCAGTTGATTCCCGCGGCGTCGGCTCCCGCCGCCACGAGCGTGCGGAGCGCGTCCCCCGCGCGCTCGCCGAACGCGGTACGGCCGTCGGCGAAGAAGGTCATCTGCGCGACGATCGGGATCTCCGCCGAGAGCCCCCGCGCCGCGCGCACCGCTTCCGCGGCCTCGAGCAGGTTGCTGAACGATTCGAGGAGGACGAGGTCGACCCCTTCTTCCAGGAGCAGGCGGATCTGCTCCTCGAAGATCTCCCGGACCTGCGACAGGGCGAGGGATCCGTACGGCTTGACCATCGCGCCGAGAGGGCCGACCGAACCGGCGACGAAGATGTGCTCGCCGGCGGCCGCTTTCTTCGCGAGCGCCACCGAGGTCCGGTTGATCTTCTCGAGCGAGTCGGACCAGTCGTGCTCGCGAAGCTTCACCCGGTTGGCGTCCCACGTGTTCGTCGTGAGGATCCGCACGCCCGCCTCGACGTAGTCGTCGTGGATCTCGCTCACCGCGTCGGGAGCGGAGAGCGACAGCGAGGAGCGCGCGGTCGACGGCTCCGCGCCTCGCGTGACGAGGAGAGTCCCCATCGCGCCGTCGGCGAGGAGAATTTCGTTCTGGAGCGCCTCGCGAAAAGTTCCGGCCATGAAAAAAGCCCCTTCACGACGACGATGAGGGGCGGAATCCGGAAACGATCGCGAGCCTCTCATCTTCCCCCCTTCGGGGGGTGGGATTTGGCACCTGACGCCTTCCGCGCGATACGGAATCCGGTTGCCGCGGCTTCACGGGGCCCATTCCCTCCACCGCTCGGGATGAAATCAAAGAACCGGCACGATCGTACGGAGCCCGGCGGGGGGTGTCAAGCCGCGCGCTCCGCTCCGCGCCGCGCCCCTCGCCTCGGTCCGGGCGAAGTGGTTGAAGCTTCATGAATTCGGGATCGGCGCCGACCCTCGCCGCGGTGGGAAGGGATCGTGCTTCTCGTCGGCGAGGACGATCCCGACGACGAGGAGTTCGACGGCACGGCCCCGCGCCGAGCGACGCACTGGCAGCCCGATTGCTCCGATTGCGGACGTGCCCGTCCCCGCCGGGACCGCCGCGCCTCTCGTCCCTCCGCGGCCGACGCTCGCGACGCTGCGCGGTGCGGCCGCGAAGTGTCGCGCCTGCGATCTCTGGAAACGGGGCACGCAGACCGTCTTCGGGGAGGGCGCCCGGGGAGCCCGGGTGCTCTTCGTCGGAGAGCAGCCCGGCGACCGGGAGGACCTCGCCGGCCGCCCCTTCGTCGGGCCTTCCGGCAGGCTCCTCGACGACGCGATGGAGGAGGCGGGAATCGATCGGCGGAGCGCCTATGTCACGAACGCGGTGAAACACTTCAAGTGGGAGCCGCGCGGAAAACGCCGGATCCACAAGAAGCCGAACGCGAGAGAGATCGCCGCGTGCAAGCCATGGCTCGCCGCCGAGCTCGCGGTCGTCCGTCCGCGGGTCGTGGTCGCGCTCGGAGCGACCGCGGCGCAGGCGCTGCTCGGACCCGCATTCCGCGTCACCCGCGACCGCGGGAAGATCGTCGAATCCGCCGAGTTCGGGCGGGTGATCGCGACCGTCCATCCGTCGTCCATCCTCCGCGCCCCCGACGACTCGGCCCGCCGCGCCGAGCGCCGGCGGTTCGTCGCCGACCTCCGCCGCGTCGCCCGCGCCGCCGCCGAGCATTGAAATCCTCCTCACCGCGGACGAGAATCGGCGCGAGGTGCCGATCATGAAATTCCTCTCCCGCTTCGCCGCGCTCCTGCTGGTCGCGGCAACGGCCGGCGCGCAGGGCGCGGGTCCCGTCCTCGTCCATGCCGGGCACATGATCGACGTGACCGCCGGGCGGATCGTCCCCGACCGCGGGGTTCTCGTCGAAGGAGGGAAGATCCGGGAGGTCGGCTCGTGGAGCGAGATCTCGGCGCGGGCCGGCGGGACTCCCGTCGTCGACCTCTCCCGCCAGACGGTCCTTCCGGGACTGATCGACGTCCACACCCACATCGTCTGGTACTTCAACCGCCAGGGACGGCTCCACACCGAGAAGGACGGAGAAACCCCGGCGCAGGCCGCGCTCGCCGCGGCGGGGAACGCCTGGGCGACGCTCTCGGGGGGCTTCACGACGATCCAGAGCGTGGGCGCGCCGGAGGACAAGGACCTGCGCGACGCGATCGGCCGCGGCGAGCTGCCGGGTCCGAGGATCCTCACCTCTCTCGAGCCGCTCGACGAGTCGACGGGAGACGCGGAGAAGCTCCGCCAGGCCGTCCGCGACCGCAAGGCGCAGGGCGCCGACCTCATCAAGATCTTCGCGTCGAAGAGCATCCGCGACGGCGGAGCGCCGACGCTCTCGCCGGAACAGCTCGACGCCGCCTGCGGCGAGGCGAAGTCGCTCGGCCTGCGCACGCTCGTGCACGCCCACAGCGCCGAGAGCATGCGGCGAGCGACGCTCGCCGGGTGCACGCAGATCGAACACGGGATCTTCGCGACCCGCGAGATCCTGACGCTGATGGCGGAGCGCGGCACGATCTTCGACCCGCAGTGCAGCCTGATCTTCCGCAACTACCTCGAGAACAAGCCGAAATATCTCGGCATCGAGAACTACACGGAGGCGGGCTTCGCGGCGATGGAAAAGGCGGTTCCGCTCGCCGTCGCCACGCTCAAGCTCGCGCTCACCGTGCCGAACCTGAAGATGGCGTACGGCACCGACGCGGTCGCCGGCGCCCACGGAAGGAACGTCGAGGACCTGATCTGCCGCGTCCGAGACGCCGGAGAGTCGCCCATGCACGCGATCGCCACCGCGACGAGGGACTCGGCGGAATCGCTCGGACTCGGCCGCGAGATCGGGACGATCGCGCCCGGCTACCGCGCCGATCTGATCGCGGTCGAGGGCGATCCGTCCGCCGACATCGCCGCGCTCCGGCGCGTCGTCTTCGTCATGAAGGACGGAAACGTCCAACGCGGAATCGCTCCGGAAGAACGCGCGAAATAGGCCGGCTCGAAGCCGCCCGAACCGGGCCCGGGCAAGCGGCCGGACGGCGAATGCGTCAGCCGGCTCGAATCGCGCCGGTCCTGCCGGGCCGATTGCGTGGCCCGGGCCGTCGATGAGAGAATCCCCGCCACTGACTGAGGGAGGAAAAATAATGAAGATCGGGAAACCCTTGTTCCTGGCGGCAGCCGTGGTCGCGGGAACCGCTGCGCTCTTCGCCGCCAAGGCCGCTCCGAAACCCGCGCCGCACGCCGCCTCGGCGGCGGTCCAGCGCGGGAAGTATCTCGTCTCCGTTCTGGCGTGCAACGACTGCCACACGCCGAAGAAGATGGGGCCGAACGGTCCGGAAATCGACATGACGAAAATGCTCATCGGTTACGTCGGAGGAGAGCTCTCGCCGGCGCCCGCATCGGGCCCGTGGATCGCGCACACGACCGACCAATTCACCGCGTGGTCGGGCCCGTGGGGGATCAGCTACGCGAAGAACCTGACGCCCGACGAGAACACGGGCATCGGGAGCTGGTCGGAGGAAACCTTCGTCAAGGCGATCCGGACCGGAAAGCACATGGGGGTGTCGCGGCCGATCCTCCCGCCGATGCCCTGGAACGTGTACGTCAACCTCACCGACGCGGACCTGAAGGCGGTCTACGCGTACCTCCGAACGCTGCCCCCGGTTCACAACCCGCAGCCGGATCCGACGCCCCCGCCCGCCGCGCCGGCCGGAAAGTAGCCGTCGCTTCGCTCTCGACGTCCCTGATCGACGCGGCCGCGGAGGTTCTCCGCGGCCGCATCGTCCGCACCGGCCTCGAAGAGTCGCCCGAGCTCTCCGCCGCCGCGGGCGTTCCCGTCCGGCTGAAGCTCGAGTTCCTGCAGAAGACGGGTTCGTTCAAGATCCGCGGCGCGATCTTCCAGATCTCGCGCCTGTCGGAAACGGACCGGAGGCGGGGCGTCGTGACGTGCTCCGCGGGAAACCACGGAAAAGCGGTCGCCGCGGCGGCGCGCCAGGCGGCGGTGCCCGTGACCGTCTGCGTTCCGCGCTCGGTCGACCGCGCGAAGCTCCGCGGGATTCGCGACGCGGGCGCCGAGGTCCGGATCTCGGAGTTTCCCGGCTACGACGAGACGGAGGACTGGGCCCTCGGAATCGCGGCCGCGGAAGGGAAGAAATTCCTCTCGGCGTTCGACGACGTCGACGTCATGGCCGCCAACGGAGGAACGATCGCCGCGGAGATCGTAGCCGACGCTCCCGACAGCGGCGTCTTCGTCCTGCCGGTCGGAGGCGGAGGTCTCGCCGGCGGCGTTTCCTTCCTCGCGCGCGAGCGGGATCCCCGCGCGGTGATCGTCGCCTGCCAGCACGCCGGGTCCCCGGGGCTCGCGCTCTCGCTCGACCGCGGCGAAGCGGTCACCCGCCTGCCCGCGATCGAAACCTCGGCGGGGGGAATCGAAGGCGGGATCGGACGCATCCCGTTCGGGGTCCTCCGCTCGCGGGTCGATCGCGTCGCGCTCCTTTCCGAGGGAGAGATCGAAGACGCGGTCCGCTGGCTCATCGACCGGCACGGATACCTCGTCGAGCCGTCGGCCGCCGTCGGCGTCGCGGCGATCCTCACCGGGAAGGCGGGGCGCTTTTCTTCCCCGGCGGCCGTCGTTCTCACCGGCCGGAACGTCTCGATCGAAACGGTCGCGAGGATCGTCGCCGCCGCTCGCGCGTGAGACAATGACCTCCGTGGCCGACGAGACCATCCGGACCGCGCTCGCCCCGCTCGAAGAGATCGCGGCCCGCCACGGGATCGACCCGGACGCGCTGCGCGCGGCGGTCGAGAACGGAGAGATCCGCCCCCATCGCCAGCCCGGAGATCCCCGTACGATCCTCGCCGAACGCGACGTCCTCGTCTGGATCGCCGCACGAAAGAACCTCGGCCTCTAGGACGAAACCGCGGCGGTTCCGATGCACCGGGGGCTCCGGGGAGGGCTTCGTTTGACTTCCGCCGAGCGCGTCGCCGACAATTCCCCTGCCACGGAACCCGCGACCATCCGGAGAAGGCGAGCCCGATCATGACCAGAATCGTCGGAGTGTTCTTCGCGGCGACGCTCGTCGCCGGCTCCTTCGCGCGGGTCTCGCACGCGGAGACCTCCGCGCGAGCGCCCGCGGGCTGCCCCGCGTTTCCCGCCGGGGTCGTCGAATACCTGAAGACGCTCCCGGTCGATCCTCACGTGCTCCACGAGCAGCGCCGCCGCGCCCGGCGGGACATGATCGAGGAATCGCTCTACGACGTCTGTCTGCATCGCCAATGGCTCGTCCTGCATGGGATCTCCCCCTCCTCCGCCGCGGAACCGTCCCCGGCCGCGGCGGCGGGAGAGTCCGGATCGCTTCTCGCTCCCATGGCCGCGACCGTCGGCACCAACGTCGCTCCGCCCACCGTTCTCCCGCCGATCGGAAACGGCGGCCTCGCCGACTACCAGGGCGAGACCGCCATTTCGGTCGATCCGAACGATCCTCTCCGGATGGCGGGACACG
>DASTIQ010000229.1 GCA_035717485.1 Thermoanaerobaculia bacterium
GCCCGCGTCCAAGCCGGCGGCGGCCCCGCGGCCTTCGACGGATCTCGAGGTCGACCACCTGATTTCGTAGACGCTCTCGGGGATGGCGATTCCCGCGGCGAAGCCCCGGCCCGCCGCCGCGCCGCCGCCCCCTCCACCGCCGCGTCCCGCGCCGGCGCCGGTCGCTCCCGCCGCCGCCGCGGCGAAAAAGGCTCCGGCGGCGCCGTCCGACAAGGACCGGTTCGGACAGTTCCAGCTCATGGAGAAGATCGCGACCGGCGGGATGGCCGAGGTCTACAAGGCGCGGATGAGCGGCGTCGACGGCTTCCAGAAGATCGTCGCCATCAAGAAGATCCTCCCGCACATGGCCGCGTCGGACGATTTCATCACGATGTTCGCCGACGAGGCGAAGCTCGCCGCCCAGCTCAACCACCCGAACATCATCCACATCTACGATCTCGGCAAGGTCGAGAACTCCTACTACATCGCGATGGAGTACGTGGAAGGGCGCGATCTCCGGACGATCCTGAAGTCCGGCGCCGAGCACGGGTTGCCGCTCCCGCCCGAGCTCGCCCTGTTCATCGCGTCGAAGCTCGCGGCGGCGCTCGACTACGCGCACCGCCGAAAGGACTTCAACGGGCACGACCTTTCGCTCGTCCACCGCGACGTCTCGCCGCAGAACGTCCTGATCTCCTACGAAGGGGACATCAAGCTCTGCGACTTCGGCATCGCGAAGGCGGCGTCGAAGTCGTCCCAGACGCAGGCGGGCGCGCTCAAGGGCAAGCTCCAGTACATGTCGCCGGAACAGGCGTCGGGGAAGCCGCTCGACCGGCGCAGCGATCTCTTCTCCCTCGGAAGCGTTCTCTACGAGATGCTCACGGGAGAGAAGCTCTTCGCCGGAGATTCGGACCTGACGATCCTCGACCAGGTCAGGAACGTGAAGGCGTCCGCGCCCTCGTCGAAGAATCCCGACGTTCCCAAGCGGGCCGACGCGATCGTCCTCAAGGCGCTCGCGAAGAGCCCCGAGGACCGCTACCAGAACGCCTCGGACCTGCAGCGCGACCTCGAGTCGGTCCTGTACACGTTCTCTCCCGCTCCCGGGAGCGCCGACGTCGCGATCTACCTCCATCACCTGACGGCCGAGGAGAAGAGCGCGACCGCGGGGAGCGATCGCGCGTTCGACCAGGCGTTCACGCCGTCCAAGCCCGAGCCCGCGGCCCCCGTCAAGTCCAAGAAGGCGAAGGGCACGGTCGTGCAGCGCAAGACCGGAACGGTGCCGGGCGTGCCGATTCCTCCCGTCCCTCCGCCGGCTCCGGGGGCCGAACCCGCCGCCGCGGCGGAGGTCGCCGAGGGCGTCAAGCACGACACGAAGAGCGGCGTCTTCGGCGCGTATTCGTCGAAGCGGGTCGAGGCGGAGAAGAAAGGGAGGGCGCCGCTCGTCGCCGGGATCGGCGTCGCCGCGCTCGTCCTGGTCGGCCTCATCGTCGCGCTCACGCGCAAGCACCCCGCCGCGGCGCCTCCGCCGGCTCCCGCGGCCACCACGACGACCGCCGCCTCGACGACGCCGGCCGCGCCTTCGACCGCGACGAGCGCCACCAGCTCGACGCTCAGCGAGAAGCAGATCGAGGAAGAAGTCAAGAAGCAGCTCGCGCAGAAGCAGAAGGAGATCGACAAGGCGCAGGCGGCGCAGAAGAAGAGCGCGGCCGCTCCGCCGCCGCCGGCCGCCGCGCCGGCGCCCACCACCGTCGCGGCGAATGCGATCAAGCCCCCGGTTCCGATGCCGATCGCTCCCGAGCCGACCGCCGAGCAGCCGAAGCCGATCAACGTTCCGCGCCGGATCGAGAGCGCGCCCCCGCCCCCGCCGGCCGCGGTCGAACCCGCCGCCACGGTTTCGCGGGGCGACCTCGTCGGGCCGGGTCCGGGCGTGACCGAGCCGGAGCTCGCGTCGCGCCTCTCGGTGAACTACCCGCTGGCCGCGCGCCAGGAGCGCGTTTCGGGCCGCGTCGTGATCCTCGCCCTCGTCGACGAGAACGGCAATGTCCAGTCGGCGCGGGTGCAGACCGGCGTCGCATCGAAGACCGGCGTCAACCAGGCGATCGTGGACGCCGTCAAGAAGGCGCGGTTCCGGCCCGCCACGAAAGACGGCGTGCCGGTGAAGATGTACAAGGCGATTCCGGTCGACGTGAATCCGTAAGAGCCGGGTTCAGAGAAGGAGAGTTCCCCCATGACCCTTTCGGCGGAGCAGAAGAAGTTCTACGAACAGACGCTGGCGGTCACGAAGAAGGAGATCTCGGATCTGGAAGCCAACATCCAGGACGAGCTCGCCAAAGTCAAAGAGCGCCTGGCCGAGCTCCAGAACGCCCAGAAGGCCGCGCGCCAGATGTACGACGCGGCGTGCACCCGCCTCGGCGTGCCGAACGACCTGGAAGAGGCGGAAAGCGCTTCCTAGTGTCCGGTCCCGGGAATAGCTTTCGCGTCGTCCGGAGCGTCGCGGGGTAAGCTGCCAGTCGCCGCGATGAAGGCGATGCGGTGCCATCGTCGAGTCGCGGCGGCGCCGCAGATCGTCCCGCGCCGCCCGAACCCGAAGGCCGCCCGCACATTGCGAGCGATGGCGGTGTGGCCTCGCGGGCCCGATGCTCCCGACATCCGTTCCCGCGACGCGTCGTCCCCTCGTCCGCAAGCTGCCGGCGCGACGCTGAAGTCATTTCCGGGACGGCACACCGGCGTTTCCGTTTCCCGGCCGCCCGGCAACGGGCGCCTCGCCGGAATCCCATCGGAGCGTCCCCCCGACCGGAAGCTTCCGGCCGCTGGGGCATGGGCAGGTCTTCTCGCGATGCTCCTGTTCGCCGGAGCCCCGCTCTCCGCCGCCCCGCCGGCGGCCTCGTCTCCGGGGCCCCGGAGGATCGTCGCCCTCGCGCCGAATCTGACGGAGATCGTCTTCGCGCTCGGAGCGGGCGATCGCCTCGTCGGCGTCTCCGCCCGGTCCGACTACCCCCCGGCGGCCGCATCGATCGCCGTGGTCGGCGGGCTCGCCCCCGATCTCGAGAAGGTCGTCTCGCTGCGCCCCGATCTCGTCCTCGCGACCACGGAAGGAAATCCCGCGGCGGCAATCGGGATCCTCGCCCGGCGCGGCATTCCGGTGCTGACGACCTCGGCGCCGGATCTCGACGGCGTGCTCGCGTCCATCCGGGCGATCGCCGCGCGTCTGGGGAGCGCCGGGGAGGGGGAGCGGCTCGCCGCGTCCCTCGCGCGTCGGCGCGATGCCGTGCGGCGGGAGCGACGCGGCCCCCGCCGCTCGGCGATTCTCCTGATCTGGCCTTCGCCGCCGCAGGCGGCGGGGCCCGACACGTTCGCGGGAGACATCCTGAGGACCGCGGGCGCGCGAAACTGCCTCGGGCGCACGGGCTGGCCGGTCGTCTCCCCCGAATACCTGATCACCGCCGCGTGCGACGCGGTCGTGTACCCGGTCGAGAAGGACACCGCTTCCGTGTTCGCGCGCGCGTTCGGGGACGGGCCGCTTTCGGGGGTTCCGGCCGTCCGGGCGGGGCGAATCGTCGGCATCGACGGCGACCGTCTGATGCGCCCGGGACCGCGCGCCTTCGACGCGCTCGAGGAGCTCGCGGCCGCGCTCGGGAAGCTGCCGCGATGAGGACGAGGAGCGGGACGTCCACGGCGGCAGCCGTCGCGTCCGCTTTCGCGATCCTGGCGGCGGCGGCGGTCTTCGCGGTCCTCGCGGGGAGCGTGCCGCTCTCCTTCGCCGCGCTGCGGAGCGGGGATCCGGTCGCGCGCGCCGTTCTCGCGCTCCGGCTTCCGCGCGTCGCCCTCGCGGCCGGAACCGGCGGGGCGCTCGCGATCGCGGGAGC
This sequence comes from Thermoanaerobaculia bacterium, assembly GCA_035717485.1. Lineage (NCBI taxonomy): Bacteria > Pseudomonadati > Acidobacteriota > Thermoanaerobaculia > Thermoanaerobaculia bacterium. Next base: position 3,843 of record DASTIQ010000229.1, read on the forward strand.
GGCCCTCCAGGCGCTCCTCAAGAATCCGCTCGCCGACCCGTTTCTCCTGGGGACCTCCGGAGGCGCGGCCGCGGGAGCCGCGATCGCGATCTTCTTCGGAGCGTCCGCGCTCGCGTCGCCGCTCGGGGCGTTCCTCGGCGCCGGCGCCGCGACCGCCGCCGTTCTCCTCCTCGCGCTGCGCTCCGGACGGATCGACCTGCAGCGGCTCCTGCTCGCGGGCGTGACCGCGAACGCCTTCTTCTCGGCGGTGATCCTCCTCCTCTTTTCGGCGTCTCCGGGCGCCCGCTCGCGTTCGATGCTCTTCTGGATGATGGGAAGTCTCTCGGAGGCGCGGGGGAGCGAGGCGGCCGCGCTCGCCGGGTATCTCGCCGCGGGCGGCCTGCTCCTCCTCGCGGCGGCTCCTTCGCTGAATCTCTTCCTGGTCGGCGAAGAGAGCGCCGCATCGCTCGGCGTGGCGGTGGAACGCACCAAGGCGGCCGTCTTCGCGGCGGCCGCGCTCCTCGCCGGCGCCGCGACGGCGTTCGTCGGCATCGTGGGTTTCGTGGGGCTGATCGCCCCGCATCTGTCCCGCCTCGCGTGGGGAAACGACCAGCGCCGGCTGCTCCCGTGCAGCGCCGCCGTCGGGGCGGCGCTCGTCGTTCTCGCCGACGCCCTCTCCCGGTATCTCTTCGCTCCGGCCGAGATCCCGATCGGCGCGGTGACCGCGCTCGTCGGCGTGCCGTTCTTCCTCGTCGCGCTGAGGCGGGTCTCGTGACGGAAGGCCTCGCGGTTGCGGCGCTCCGAGCGGGATACGGCAGGGAGACGGCGCTCGACGGCGTGGATTTCGCCGTCGCGCCGGGCCGCGTCGTCGCGCTCGCCGGCGAGAACGGTTCCGGGAAGTCGACGCTGCTGAAGGCGATCGCCGGCGTCGTGCCGCGCCGGACCGGCGACGTGCGCCTGGACGGGGAATCGATCCGCTCCTGGCCGCGCCGGAAGGTCGCGCGGTCGATCGCCTATGCCGCGCAGTCGGCGGAGCTGATCTTTCCGATCACCGTCCGGGATCTCGTCCTGCAGGGTCGCGCGCCGTGGCGCTCCGGATTCCTCTGGGAGAGCGACGAGGACCTCGCGATCGCGGAGGACGCGATGCGCGCCTGCGACGTGCGGGAGCTCGCGGACCGCGACGCGACCAGGCTCTCCGGGGGAGAGCGTCGGCGGGCGTTCCTCGCGCGTCTCCTCGCCCAGCAGGCGCGGGTCTGGCTGCTCGACGAGCCGACGGCCGATCTCGACCCCCGCCACCGCCTCGAGTTCCTCGAGGTGCTCGGGCAGGCGCACGCGCGGGCTCGGCCGATCGTCCTCTGGGCGACGCACGACGTCAACGAAGCGCTCGTGATCGCCGACGACATGCTCCTGCTGCGCCGCGGGCGCCTGGTCGCGGCGGGCGCGGTCGACGAGGTGCTCGCGTCCGGGTCTCTCGAGTCGGCGTTCTCGATCCGGGCCGCCATCGAGCGGGACGCCGGCGGGAGACCCCGGGTGACCTTCTCCCGGTAGCGGCTCGCCCGCGAAGCCGCGATGTAGAATCCGCAAATTCATGTGGTTCAAGAAGGACAAGGCTCCGAAAGAGCCGCGCCAGAACCGTCCCAGCAAGGTCCCGGAGGGGCTCTGGGTCAAGTGCACCGCGTGCCGCGAGATCATCTATGCCAAGGAGCTCCACCGGTTCGTCAAGATCTGTCCGCGATGCGGATATCACTTCCCGCTCTCGGCGACGGAGCGGCTGCGGTCGCTCTTCGACGGCGAGAGCTTCACGGTCGTCGAGAGCGAGCTCCGCTCGGGCGACCCGCTCCACTTCAAGGACAGCAAGCGATACCGGGACCGGCTGAAGCAGTACGAGGAATCCGTCGGCCCCGAGGACGCCGCCATCGTCGCGCACGGAGCCGTCGACGGTCTTCCCGCGGTCATCGTCGCGATGGAATTCGGCTTCATGGGCGGATCGATGGGGAGCGTCGTCGGCGAGAAGATCGCCCGGGCGGCCGAACGGTGCGTGCGGGAGCGGGCGGCGCTGGTCATCGTCTGCACGTCGGGCGGCGCGCGCATGCAGGAAGGGATCCTTTCCCTCATGCAGATGGCGAAGACTTCCGCCGCGCTCGCGCGCCTGGCGGAGGTTCCGCTGCCCTACATCGCGATCCTGACCGATCCGACGACGGGCGGCGTCACCGCCTCGTACGCGATGCTCGGAGACGTCACGATCGCCGAGCCGAAGGCCCTCATCGGTTTTGCGGGTCCCCGCGTGATCGAGCAGACGATCCGGCAGACGCTCCCGCCCGGTTTCCAGCGCTCCGAGTTCCTGCTGGAGCACGGGATGGTCGACATGGTCGTCGAGCGGAAGGATCTCAAGGAGACGGTGGGCAGATGCCTGCGTCTCCTGATGGCATGAACGCGGGAGCGGGGCGGCGCGGACCCGACGGGTCGTCATCCCCGCGCCTTCCCGCTGGTCCGGCCGCGCGCCGCGTCGGCGGCCTCCCCGTCGACAATACGCGAAACCCGGAACGCCGTCCCGTCGGACTTCCGAGATGACCCACCCCGCCCTGGAGCGTCTCGATTCCCTCTCGATTCGCGGGATCAAGCTCGGCCTCGAGCCGATCCGCGAAGTCCTCGCGCGGCTCGGGCATCCGGAGCTCGCCTCTCCCCACGTCCTGATCGCCGGGACGAACGGGAAGGGGTCGACGGCCGCCACCCTCTCGTCGATCCTCCGGGCCTCGGGGCTGCGCGCCGGGCTGCATACCTCGCCGCACCTCGTCGACGTCACGGAGCGCGTGCGCGTCGGGGACGAAGACGTCCCCGAGGGGCGGCTCGGGGACGCCCTGGCGGAGGTGTTTTCCGCCGCCGCGCGGCCGCCGGAGGTGCCGGTGACCTACTTCGAGGCCGTGACGGCCGCGGCGGAGAAGATCTTCGCGGAGGAGCGCTGCCGGGCGGCCGTCGTGGAGGTCGGCATGGGAGGACGCCTCGACGCGACGAACGCCGGCGACCCCGTCCTCTCGGCGATCACCTCGATCGATCTCGACCATACCGCCGACCTCGGCACGACGCCGGGCGCGATCGCCCGCGAGAAGGCGGGCGTCCTTCGCGCCGGCCGCCCCGTCCTCTCGGCCGTCGTGTCCCCCGAAGCGAGTGGCGTGATCGCGGCCGAGGCCGCGAGGGTCGGGGCGGAGCTCGTCGATGTCCGGGAAACGACGCGGGTTTCGAGCGCCCGCGAGACGGGGACCGGGCAGGCGTTCACGCTGGAAACGCCCGCGGGCCGCTATCACCTCGAGACGCCTCTCCGCGGGGCGCACCAGACCTCGAACGTCGCGACCGCGGTCACGGCGGCCGAGCGACTGCGCGCCCTCTTCCCCGAGATCACGGAGGCCGCGATCGTGCGCGGCGTCGCGGCCGTCCGCTGGCCGGGTCGGCTCGAACGGTTCCTCGTGCAGGGACGCGTCGTGTGGCTCGACGGATGCCACAACCCGGAAGGCGCGCGGGCGCTCGCGGCGTTCCTCGGCGCTCGCCGCGTCCCCTACGACCTGCTCTTCGGCGTGATGCGCGACAAGGACGCCCCGGGGATCGCGGCGCCGCTCTTTCCGTCCGCGCGCCGCATCGTCCTCGCCGCGCCCGCGGGGGATCGCGCGTTCCCGGCCGACGCCCTGGCCGAGCGCCTCGGACCGCTGGCCACGCGCGCCGAATGCGCCGCCTCGCCGGGCGAGGGGCTCGATCGTCTCCTGCGTGCCGGCGGCGCCGAGATCGTCGTCGCGGGTTCCCTTTTCCTCGCCGGAGAGCTCCGCGGAGCGCTCGTCGACGCCGACGGCCGGGGGCGCGCCATCGCATGAAGAAGACCGCGGTTCCGACCGCCTGGGAAGAACGGCAGGAGGCGCTGCTCTCCGTCGCCGCGTCCCGAAGCTCGAGGGCGTCTCGGCCGTACGGCGATCGCGCCGAGCGCGACGATCCGTTCCGCGCGGCGTACGCCCGCGACCGCGACCGAATCCTCCACTCGCGCGCGTTCCGGCGGCTCAAGCACAAGACCCAGGTCTTCATTCCGTTCGAGGGGGACCATTTCCGCACGCGGCTGACCCACACGCTCGAAGTGTCGCAGATCGCCCGGTCGGTCGCGCGCGCCCTCGCTTTGAACGAGGATCTCACCGAGGCGATCGCCCTCGGGCACGACCTCGGGCACACCCCGTTCGGGCATTCGGGAGAATCGGTCCTGGACGTTCTGCTCCGGGGAAACGATCCGGATTTCCCGCTGCCGGCCGAAGTCGCCGCCGAAACCGGCGCGTTCAAGCACAACTACCAGTCGGTCCGCGTCGTCGACCGCCTGGAGAAGCGCTACCCGCATCCGGGACTCAACCTCACGCACGACGTCCGCGAGGGAATCCTGAAGCACACCTCCTGGAAGCGCGACTTTCCGTTTCCGGTCGAATTCCCGGAAGGCCTGCGGCTCGGCTCCGGCGGATCGCTGGAGGCGCAGACGGTGAACTGGTCCGACGAGATCGCCCAGCAGGCGCACGATCTGGAGGACGGCCTCGCGATGATCCCGGAAGCCGCGATCGAGGAGCTCGAGATCTCCCGGCGCATCCGGAAGCAGCGCGGCCTCCCCGCCGACCGGGGGCTGCGCCGCGCGGAGCTCGTGCGCGGGCTCTACCGGGAGATGGTCGCCGACCTCGTGTCCGCGTCGGCGGTGCGCATCGACGCCTTCGTCGCGAAGCGGCGGATCGCGACGGCCGACGCCTTCGACCGCCTGCGCGACCGCCTTCCCGGGAACCTCGTCGGGTTCTCCGAAGAGGGGGGGCGGCGGTACCGGGAGCTCAAGACGTTCGTCTACGAGAACATCATCCATTCGTTCCCGATCGCGCGTCGCGACGGCCGCGCGCGCCTCGTTTTGCGCGGCCTGTTCCTCGCTTTCCACGCCAACCCGCGGCTCCTCCCGGACGACCTGCTCGAGGCGTACGCGCGCGAAGAGGGGATCCGTTTCCTCCGCCGCGTCCCCCTCGGGGAAGTCGCCCGGGAAGCGGAGAGGCGCTATCACCGCCGCCCGCGATTCCTTCGCGCGATCACCGACCACATCGCGGGGATGACCGACAAGTTCGCCCTGTCCGAGTACGAGTCGTTGACGACGGCCTTCCCCTCGCAGGGAGCGTTGTGAAAAGATCGTCGCCATGAGCCGCACCATGAGCCCCGTCGGGTTCCTCTCGCGCGATCTCGAGGTCGCGGATCCCGACGTGTTTCGAGCGATCCGCGAAGAGGAGCGGCGGCAGAACGAGAACCTCGAGCTGATCGCTTCGGAAAATTTCGTGTCCCGCGCCGTCCGCCAGGCGGCCGGGTCGGTGCTCACGAACAAGTACGCCGAAGGCTACCCGGGGAAGCGTTACTACGGGGGGTGCGAGTTCGTCGACCGGGTCGAATCCCTCGCGATCGATCGCGCCAAGGCGCTCTTCGGCGCGGACCACGCCAACGTCCAGCCGCATTCCGGGTCGCAGGCGAACATGGCCGTGTACCTGACGGCCCTCCAGCCCGGGGACGTCATCCTCGGAATGAACCTCTCGCACGGCGGCCATCTCACCCATGGACACCCGCTCTCCTTCTCGGGACGCGAATACAAGGTCGTCGCGTACGGCGTCCGGCGGGAGGACGAGAGGATCGACTACGACGAGCTGGCCGCGCTCGCGCGCGAGCATCGGCCGAAGCTGATCATCGCGGGCGCGTCGGCGTACGCGCGGACGCTCGAGTTCGGGCGTTTCGCCGAGATCGCCCGCGAGTCGGGCGCGGCGCTGATGTGCGACATCTCGCACATCGCCGGCCTCGTCGTCGCGGGACTCCACCCGTCGCCCGTTCCGGTCGCGGAATACGTCACGACGACGACCCACAAGACGCTCCGGGGGCCGCGCGGCGGGATGATCCTCTGCCGGGCCGCGTTCCAGAAGGACCTCGATCGGAACGTCTTCCCGGGCGTGCAGGGAGGCCCTCTCGAGCACGTGATCGCGGCCAAGGCCGTCTGTTTCGCCGAGGCGGCGGCGCCGGAGTTCGCCGCCTACCAGCGGAGGATCCTCGAGAACGCGCGCGCGCTCGCCGGGGCGCTCGCGGCGCGCGGATGGCGCGTGGTCTCGGGAGGAACCGACACGCACCTCTTCCTGATCGACGTCGGCGCCCGGGGAATCACGGGGAAGGACGCCGAGAAGTCGCTCGACGCCGCCGGCATCACGGTCAACAAGAACACGATCCCGTTCGATCCGCTTCCGCCGCTGAAGGCGTCGGGGATCCGGATCGGGACGCCGGCCGTGACGACGCGCGGCATGGGCGCCGGCGAGATGGCAACGATCGCCGAGCTGATCGCCGAGGTGCTCGAGGCCCCGGCGGACGAGGAGACGGGACGCCGCGTCCGCGCGAAGGTGCGCGAGCTCTGCGCGGCTTTCCCGCTCGACGCGGCGGAATAGGGGAGACGAAACCGGCCGCGGCGGCCGGAAATCGAATCGGGATCGCCCTCCGGATCCCCGGGACGGAAACGGTGCCCATCACGGTGATGTCATGAAAATCGACGAACTGGCGGCCGCGGTCGGCCTCGGCCGCGTGCGCGTGACCAACCGCGCCGACGAAGAGCTCCACGCCCAGCGGCTGAGGATGGACGAAGTCTGCGCCGGGGTCCCGCGCGGAGAGATCGTGGAAGAGCTCGCGGCCGACGGGAAGCCCTATCCGAGCTGCCGGATCGGCGCGCGCCTCGCGGACGGCACGCGGGTGGAATCGGTCTGGGCGTGGAACGCCAAGACCGGCTGGGCCGCGCTCATCAACGCGTACCGCGTCCCGCCCGCCGGGGACGCCGCCCGGGAGGGAACGTCATGAAGTGGCCTTTCGACCGTTGTCCGCTGTGCGGCGGCGACCTCGCCGACCGGGTCGTCGAGAAGCTCCTCCGCGGAGGAGTCGACACCG
>DASTIQ010000230.1 GCA_035717485.1 Thermoanaerobaculia bacterium
GCTGGCGGCCGTCCGGTCGGGTGCCGAAACGCCGGGCCCGCGCCCCGGAGGCGCCGTGCTCCTTCACGACGGCTGGACGATCCGCCCGGCCGGTCGCGCGATCGACGTCGGAAACTTTCCGATGGCCGTCGTTGCCCTGCCCGGCCGGCGCGCGGCGGTGCTGCTCTGCGGCTACGGGGAGGAAGGCGTCGACGTCGTCGATCTCTCGACCGGCGCGCGGCAGCGGCTGACGATGCCGAAAGCGTGGCTCGGGCTCGCGGCTTCGGGCGGCGGAAAGACCATCTACGCCTCGGGCGGCGCGGACGGGATCGTCCGCGTCTTCGAACAGCGTGAGAGCGGCTGGGTCGAAGGCGAGCCGTTCCGGCTCCCGGCTTCGGGAATGGTGGCGGGACTGGCGCTCGACGAGGCGCACGGCCGACTCTACGTCGCCGAACACGACGCCGGCCGACTCGCCCGCTTCGACGTGACGACCCGGAAGCTCGACCGCGAGTATCCCGCCGGCGGCTCTCCGTACGAGGTGCGTCTCGACGCCTCCGGCGGACGAGCGTTCGTCTCGAACTGGGCGGACGGAACCGTCTCGGCGATCCCCGTCGACGGCGACGGATCTCCGGCGACGTGGAGCGCAGGCTCGCATCCCACGGCCCTGCTCCTCGATCCCGCGGGAGAGCGCCTGCTCGTCGCGTGCTCCGCCGACGACCGGGTGACCGCGCTCGACACCCGCACCGGCCGCGTGCAGTGGAACGCTTCCGTGACGTTGCGCCCGAACGGTCTCGAAGGAACGACGCCGACGGCGCTCGCCCGCGCTCCGGACGGCCGCATCCTCGTCGCGAATTCCGACAACAACGATCTCGCCGTGATCGACGTCCGCGGAGAGCGCCCGCGGGTCGAGGGTTTCCTGCCCACCGGCCGCTATCCGACGGCGATCGCGGTCGACGGCGACTCCATCCTCGTCGCCGACGGCAAGGGTTCCGTCACGCGAGCGGCACCCGACGGACCGCAGCCGACCGACCGGATTCCCGGATCCCGGACCCCCCGCTACGTCCTCGTCCGCCAGACGGGCGATCTGCGGGAGATTCCCCTCTCGAGCCTCGAACGCCTCCCCGACCACACGAAGTCGGTGCTCGCGGGCATCCCCGCGGCTCCCGAGGAGGAGCTCCATCCCCGATTCCGAAAGATCCGTCACGTGATCTACGTGATCCGGGAGAATCGCACGTACGACCAGGTCCTGGGCGACGACCGCCGCGGAAACGGCGACCCGGCCCTCGTCCTCTTCGGCGAACGCGTCACGCCCAACGCGCACACGATCGCCCGGACGTTCACGCTCCTCGACGATTTCTTCTGCAACGCCGAGGTGTCGGCGGACGGCCACAGCTGGTCGTCGGCGGCGTTCGCCAACGACTACGTCCAGAAGACCTATCCGCAGGAGTACAGCCGCCGGGGATGGAAATACGACTACGACGGGGAAAATCCGCTCGCCCGTCCGCGGGGAGGCTACCTCTGGGAGGCCGCCGCCCGGGCCGGGGTCCCCTTCCGCTCGTACGGCTGGTTCCTCGACCTCGGGGCGAAACCCCTGGCGGCCGCGCCCGAGTCCGGCCTCGGCGGGCACTTCGATCCCGCGTACCGCGGCTGGGACCTGTCGTACGGCGATCTCGACCGGATGGACGAATGGCTGCGCGAGTTCCGGGAGTTCGAGAAGACGGGCGCGCTTCCGGGCCTCGAGATCGTGTACCTCCCGAACGACCACACGTCCGGAAGCGCGCCCGGGGCGAAGGCGCCGACGTCGATGGCGGCCGAGAACGATCTCGCCCTGGGCCGGATGATCGACGCCGTGACGCACAGCCGCTATTTCTCCGATACGGCCGTTTTCGTCCTCGAGGACGACGCCCAGAACGGCCCCGACCACGTCGATTGCCACCGCTCCCCCGTCTTCGTCGTCTCGCCCTACACGCCCCGCGGAAAGGTGGACTCCCGGCAGTATTCGACCGCTTCGGTGCTCGCCACGATCGAGACGATCCTCAGGCTCCCGCCGATGTCCCAGTACGACGAGGCCGCGCCGCGCATGGCGTTCGAATTCTCCGGCGCATACGATCCGACCCCGTTCGCCGCCGTCCCGGCGACGGTTCCCCTCGACGAAACCAATCCCGCCGGAAAGGACGCCCCGAACGCGGCACTCCTCGATTTCCGCCGGCCCGACGCCGTGCCGGATGCCGTGATGAACGACGACCTCTATCGCGCGGTCACGGGCCGGCCGAGTCCGGGCATCACCGTGCGGTTCGGGTCGGCGGCCCTGCGGGAGGACGACGACGGCGACTGACGGCGAGGCGGCCGAGCTCCGTCCCGCCGAACCCCGGCGAACGCCGCCGGCCGGGGGCGCGATTCCCTCCGGGCGACGGCGCCGGGTGCTAAACTTCCGGCACACGGATTCGTAGAACTCTCTGGAGGATATGGGCATGTTCACCTGCGGCGCCGTTCTTCTGGGAATCGTCGTCCTCCTCCTCTTCTGGGTCGTCGCCCGGTACAACGGACTCGTCACGCTTCGCAACCAGGTCGCCAACGCCTGGAAGCAGATCGACGTCCAGCTCAAGCGCCGCTACGACCTCATCCCGAACCTCGTCTCGGCGGTGAAGGGAGAGATGAAGTTCGAACAGGACACCCTCGAGAAGGTCATCCAGGCGAGGAACCAGGCGGTGGCGACCGCGCAGAATCCCGGCGCGGGAATCGCCGCGCAGGCGCAGTCGGAGAACGCCCTGACGGCCACGCTTTCCCGTTTCATCGGCCTCGTCGAGAACTACCCGAACCTGAAGTCCAACGAGCAGGTCCGCGCGCTGATGGAAGAGCTGACCTCCACCGAGAACAAGATCGGGTTCGCTCGCCAGTTCTACAACGACCTCGCGACGAGCTACAACATCGCCCAGCAGGTTTTCCCCGCGAGCTTCATCGCGTCCACGTTCCACTTCACCCCGGTCGAGCTCTTCCAGATTCCCGAGGGGGAAGCGACGCAGCGCGAGGTGCCGAAGGTCGACCTGAACCTGGGGACGTAGCCGTGGCGGTCGCCACGGCTACGGTCGCGAGTCGAAAGTCTCGCGTCCCCGGCGTCGGAACGCCGCTGAGATCGCTTCCCGATCCCCGACCCGCGACCCGCGACTCGCGACTTGCGACCGACCGGCGTCGCCGGCCATGAAGACCCTCTACGAGCGACAGAAGGAAAACCGCTCGAAGACGTTCGTCCTCATCGGTTTCTTCATCGTCTTCCTCGGCTTTCTCGGCGCGGGCCTCGACTTCGCCTTCGTCGGGAGACAGGTCGGAATGCCGATCGCGACCCTGGGGGCGCTGGCGCTCGGGTCCTTTTCCGCCTACTGGAGCCTGCACGGAGGTGATCGCGCGATCCTGGCCTCGACCAACGCCCGCCCGATCGATCCCGCCAACCCCCGTGAGCGGGTCCTCGACGACGTCCTCGAGGAGATGGCGCTCGCCTCCGGAATGCCGAAGCCCCGGGGATGGGTGATTCCCGATCCCGACCCGAACGCCTTCGCGACGGGCGCCGATCCCGGGCACGCCTCGATCGCGGTCACCGAGGGGCTTCTCGCGATCGTGAACCGGGAGGAGCTCCAGGGAGTCGTCTCCCACGAGATCTCCCACGTGAAGGACTACGACACCCGCTACATGACCGTCCTCGCCGCTCTCGCCGGAGCGGTCCTGCTGCTCGCCGCCTGGAGCCGGAACGCGATGTGGTGGGGAGGCGGACGCCGGCGCGACGACCGAGAGGGAGGAGGCGGGGGCGTGCTCGTGCTGCTCGTCTGGGTCGCGGCCGCGATTCTCGCGCCGATCGTCGCGCAGATCGTCACGCTCGCCGTCTCCCGCCAGCGCGAGTATCTCGCCGACGCCACCGGCGCCGAGCTCACGCGGAACCCGCTCGCCCTGGCCTCCGCGCTCGAGAAGATCGGCAGCGCCGCGGCCCCGACGCGCACGATCACGGAAGGGGTGGGGCATCTCTGCATCGAGGACCCCCGCGGGAGCACCCTTTCGGCCGGAGACACGGTCGCGAGCTGGTTCTCGAGTCACCCGCCGATCGGCAAACGGATCGCGATCCTCCGCGAAATGGCGCACCAGACCGGCGCGTAATCGCGCCGATCTGGTGAAACCTCACCCCGCTCGCCTGTGCCGAACTGCCCCTCTCCATGTGGAGAGGGGCGGAGATTCGCCGGTTTCCGGTCACGCTCCGATGTCGCGGCGAGGCCCGAGCCCGATCCCGCCGCTCGATCAGGAACGCCGTGTCCGGAGCAGGGACCACTGACACCCGATGTCGTGCGATCGGGCGAGGCGCGGCCAGACGGGTTGGAAGAGGCGCGCGGGCGCCCGGCCTGGCGGCCGAGTCGTACCGGGGCGCACGGCGTGCGCCGCCGACCGGGCGCACGCGTCCCGTATAACGACCCGTATGGTCCGCGCCTTCTACTGGCGCAGACCGCGGTCGAGATGCTCGACGAGGACGTCCGCGCCCTCCAGCCCGACCGACAGGCGGACGAGCCCCGGCGTGATGCCCCGCAGCATCCGATCCGCTTCCGGCACGACGGCATGCGTCATCGACGCCGGGTGCTGGATGTAGCTGATCGCCGACCCGAGGGACACCGCGAGCTCCATCGGCGTGTCCTTCCGGGCGAAATAGTTCATCAGGGCCTCGCCCGCCGGGAAACCGCCCTCGAGCTCGAAGGCGACCATCGCTCCGCCGTTGCGCATCTGCTTCTTCACGACGCACGCCTGGGGGAAATCGGCGAACCCGGGGTAGTGCACCCGCGCGACCGCGGGGTGTTCCCGGAGGAACGCGGCGATCCGCGCGGCCGAATCGCACGCCGCCTGCTCCCGGATCGCGAGGCTCTGGAGCGTCATCCCGTTGAGCCAGGAGTCGAACGGCGAAGGGGTCGTTCCGAGGTCCTTGTACCAGGGGAAGAGCACGTCCTTGAGGAAGCGAAAGGGCCCGAGAAGCGCTCCGCCGATCGACGTCGAGTGCCCGTTGACGTACTTCGTCAGCGAGTGCACGACGAAATCCGCTCCGAGCCGGAACGGCTGTTGAAGATAGGGGGAGCAGAACGTGTTGTCGACGACGAGCGCGATTCCGCGCGCGTCCGTCTCGCGCGAGATGGCCTCGATGTCGGCGACCGCGAGCGTCGGATTTTCCGGGGTCTCGAGGAAGAGCACGCGGATCGCCGGGTTCGCGTCGAGGCGGCTCCGCACCGCCCCGAGGTCCGCCATCTCGACCGATTCGTAGGCCACGCCGTATTTCGCGAGGCCGCGGAGCAGCGAATCGCTGCATCCGTAGATGTTGCCGGCGAGGACCGCGTCGCCGGAACGCAGAAGCGCCAGGAGCAGGGTCGCGATCGCCCCCATTCCCGAGCTCGCGATCAGGCACCCGATCGTCGGCTCCCGTTCGTCGACCGCGAGAGCCTTCTCGATGACGTGATGCGCCTCCAGGCGAAAGAGCTGCCGCTCGAGATACTCGGTCGTCGGGTTCCCGAGGCGGGTGTAGATCCGCGCGAACGGCCGTTCTCCCCCCTTCGCCATGCCGAGAAACCGGTCGGCCCCGTCCCGGACGTTCTCGAATGCGAACGTGGAGCGCTGGTAGATCGGCGGGAGACCGCGCCCCGCCGCGATCGCGCGGAAGAGGCCTTCCGGGAGCTGCGGCTCGGGGTCCCGCACCCAGCGGCGCTTCCGGTCCTGCCACCATTCCCACCCGAGGAACGGGTCGTTCGCGGTCATGGCGGGCATCTTAGTGCAGGGCGCGGCGCGGCCGCAGATGAAGTTGGATCAGCCCGCGGGAACGCTCCGGTACAATCGCCCGCATGAGCACCGAAACGAACGAGCGCGCGGTTCCCGGTCTCCAGGACGGCGGCAAGATCGACGAGATTCGCGATCACGTCCGGTCGATCATCGAAATCCTGGGGCTCGATCCCGAGCGCGATCCCAATCTGAGGGACACCGACCGGCGGGTCGCCAAGATGTACCTCGAGATGTTCTCCGGGCTCTCGGAGGGTGCCGAGCCGAACATCACCTGTTTCCCGAACGACGAGGGATACAGCGCGATGGTCATGGAGAAGGACATTCCCTTCTACTCGATGTGCGCCCACCATTTCGTGCCGTTCTACGGCCACGCCCACGTCGCGTACATTCCGAACGAGCGGATCATCGGCCTCTCGAAGATGCCGAGAATCGTCGAGTTCTACGCCAAACGGCCGCAGCTCCAGGAGAGGATGACCGAGCAGATCGCGGGCTATCTCGAGCAGAGCCTGCGGCCGCAGGGCACGATGGTGGTTCTCGAGGCGCGACACCTCTGCGTCGAGATGCGCGGGATCAAGAAACCGGGCGCCACGACGGTCACGTCCGCACTGCGCGGCATCTTCCTGAACAAGCCCGTTCGCGAGGAGTTCCTCGACCTCCTGAGGCGGTAGCTTCAGCGCGGCGGGTGGACGCGAACCGGAACCGAGGGCGCCGCGGGCAGGACGGCGCGCGGCCCGGCGAGCGAAAGCGCTTCGACGCCGCCGCCGGCCACCCCCGCGTAGAGCGCGTGGCGCCGCCCGTCCATGACGATCGCGTTCGCCTCGGGGCTCGTGAGGCCTGCCGAAAACGGCGACCAGTGCCCGCCGCCGTCGTCGGATCGAAAGACCCCTTCGCCGAGCGTCGAGATGAAGAGCCGCCCGGGCACCGCCGGGTCGATCGCGATGGCGCTCACGTCGAAGCCGTCGGCAGGAAGGCCGGCGCTCCGGGACGTCCAGTGGGTTCCGCCGTCGATGCTCTCGAAGACCGCGCCGCTCGTCAGGCCGGCGTAGAGGCGAAGGTGATCCGTCGGGTCGAACGCGAGCGCCGTCACGGCGACGCCGGCCGGGAGGCCCCCCGACACGGGCGTCCAGGAGTGGCCGGCGTTCACGCTGCGGAAGAGCCCGCCGTTGGCACCCGCGTACAGGAGGGAACCGTCGGTCGGATCGACCGCGAGGGCGATCACCCCTCCTCCCGGGATTCCGTTGCTCGAGGGGCTCCAGTGAGCGCCCAGATCCACGCTGACGAAGACCCCCCCGTCGCCGCCCGCGTAGAGCGTCGTTCCGGAGCTTCCCCCCGCGACGATCAGGCGGAAATATCCCCCGGCTCCCGCGCTCGAGTCCTCCCACGTGGCGCCCCCGTCGGTGCTCCGGAAAATCCCGGCCGGTCCCTGGACGGCGGCGAAGACGAGGGACGGATCGCCGGGTCCGACGAGGAGCCCTTTGACCGCGAGATCCCGGCGATTCGACGCCGCCCAGCTGATTCCGCCGTCGGTCGTGCGATAGACGCCGAAGCCGAAGGTTCCTGCGTAGAGCGTCGAACCGCGCACGGGATCCTGCACGACCGCGTTCACCCATTGGCCGGCGATCCCGTCTCCGCTGGGACTCCAGTGCGCCGCCTGGTCCGTCGTCCGGAAGAGACCTCCGCCGTTCGCGTCGGCCGCGACGTAGAGCCTCGCCGGATCGACCGGATCGGCCGCAATGGCCCAGTATCCCGACGGCAAGGTCAGTCCGGTACTCGCGGCGGTCCAGTGCGCTCCGCCGTCCGCGCTCGCGTAGACGCCGCTGTCGTAGTCCGTGGCGTAGAGGCGGCCGTCGGCAGCGATCGCGATCCCGAAGATGTCCGCGGAAGGAGGGATGCCGGTACCGGCCGGCGCCCACGACGCTCCCCCGTTGGTCGTCGAGTACACCCCCGAGCCCGTCGCCGCCCAGACGCGCCCGCCCTGACCGGGATCGATCACCAGCTGCTCGACCGAGGTGTTCGGAAACCCCGCTTCCGCCGGCGACCAGCTCGCGGCGCCGTCGGTCGTCTTGAACACGTGACCCGCGGACCCGGCGAAGGCGATGGAAGGATCGTGCGGGTCGATCACGATCGCCTGCATGAAGAGCGTGGTCAGGCCCACCGAGCGGGCGACCCAGCTCGCGCCTCCATTCGTGCTCTCGTACACCCCCTGCCGGGCGAGCGCCACGAGGATCCGGGAGGAATCGGCGGGATCGATCGCGATCCCGCGGACGGCCCGGTCGGCCGGAAGCCCGTTGCTCGAGTCGGCCCAGTGCGCCGCCCCGTCGGTGGACTTGAAGATTCCGGCCCTGCCGGTGAAATTGCCGCTCGTCCCCGCCCAGAGGGTCGAGGGCGCACGCGGATCGACGGCGAGAACGTTGACGGTCGGATCGGTCAGGCCGGCGTTGGAGGGGACCCAGCTCTCGCCTCCGTCGGTGCTCTTGAACACTCCTCCCAGCTCCCCGCCGGCGTAGACGGTCGCGGGATGGACGGGATCGACGACGACCGCGTCGAGCGGGCCCCCGGGAGGCCCGATCGGGTGCCAGGAAGGGACCGCGTCCGCCGCCGCGCCCGAGAGGAGGGCCGACAGCAGGATTCCGCGTCCGAGGAGCTCGAGGCAGGGGCCGCCGTTGGGCATGGAGATCCTCCGATCAGGGAATCGAGCGTTTCGTCTTCTCCGGTCGCGGCGCCGACGCCGGGATCACGGGGCCGCGTCTGGCGAAAAAGTCGAGCTCCTGCACGCTCGAGCCGTCGAGGCCGGCGAAGACCCGGCTCCGTGCGTCGTCGGCGAGAACGGCCAAGGCGTGCGGGTTCGCGAGCCCGGTGTTCAGCGGGCTCCAGTGGGCGCCCCCGTCCTGACTCCGGAATATTCCGCCGCCGTACGTCGCCGCATAGACCAGGCCTTCCGTCTGCCTCCCGGCCGACAGCGACTCGACCTCGCGGTCCGTCAGTCCGGTGTTGACCGCGGTCCAATGCGCGGCGCCGTCGGTCGTCCGGTAGACCCCCGCGCCGGAGAACCCGGCATAAACGGTCTGGTGCGCGAGAGGATCGACCGTGAGGGCGACGACCTGGCCGGACGGGAGGCCCGCCCCGGCCGGAATCCAGCTCTGAGCGCCGTCGCCGGTCCGGAAGACGCCGCTTCCCGTGCCCGCATAGAGCACGAGCGGATTCGTCGGATCGGCGGCGAGGGCCTTGACGGAGCGGTCCGAAAGGCCCGAGTTCGCCGGGTGCCAGCTCGCCCCCTGGTCGTGGCTCACGAAGACTCCCCCGTTGCCGGGATCCGGCGACGACGGGTCTCCGGCGAGATAGAGAGTCACCGGCGATCCCGTCGCGACGACCGCATAGAACCAGTTCCCGGCGATCCCGGCGCTCGAGCTCTTCCACGTGGAACCTCCGTCGCTGCTCACCTGGAACTTCGACGAGTAGGCCGCCGCATAGACCGTCGACGGGCTGACCGGATCGATGGCGAGGCCCGCAACGAACAGACCGGTGCCGCTCGTCGGCGGAAGCCAGTTTGCGCCGCCGTCGGTCGACCGGAACACCCCCTCCCCGTAGGTTCCGGCGAACAGCCGAAGGGGCGACGGCTCGAGAGCCAGCGACGTGACGGTCTGGCTCGTGAGCCCCCGCTCGCGGAGGCTCCAGTGCGCGCCGCCGTCGATCGAGCGAAAGAGGTTGTCCCCGCCGACATAGACGGTTCCCGGATGGACGGGATCCGCCGCGATCGCGTCCATTCCGGACGTCGGGAGACCGGCATTCGCCGGAGTCCAATGGGCGCCCCCGTCAGCGCTTCGAAAGACGCCCTCCTCGAGCGAGACCGCAAAAAACGTCTGACCGCCGGCGGGCGTCATGGCGTAGATCTCGCCCGAGGAGCCCGCGGTGGCGGCCCAGCTGTCTCCGCCGTTCGTGCTGAGATAAACCCCGTCGCCGGTCCCCGCCCAGATCCGGGAAGGCTGCGAGGGATCGACGAGGAGAGAAGGAAAATCGGTCTGGACGGGCAGGCCGCCGTGGAGCGTGTCCCAGCTGAGGGCCCCGTCCGTCGTCCGATAGAGGTGGCCGTTGTAGGTCCCGGCGAAAGCCGTCGCCGGATGTGACGGATCGATGGCGAGCGAGGTGACGAAGAGGTCCCCTTGCATTCCCGCCGCCCGCCCCGCCCAGCTCGCTCCTCCATCCAGGCTCTCGTAGATTCCGCTCTCCGACTCTCCCGCGAGTACCCGCTGATCGTTGGTCGGGTCGACCGCGATCGCCCGGATGTCGGCGCCGTCCGGCAGGCCCCCGTTGCCCGCAGTCCAGTGAGACCCGCCGTCGGAGCTCCGGAAGACTCCTTCCTGCGTCCCGACGAGCAGGGTCGTGGGTTGCACCGGATCGAGCGCGATGGCGTTGACCGTGAGGTTACCGAGACCGTCGATCATCTGTGACCACTGCGTTCCCGAATCGACGCTCCGGAAGACTCCCCCGTTGAACGTGACGGCGTAGAGGATCGCGGGATTCGAGGGGTTCACGGCGATCTGATCGATCGGGCCACCGAGCGGCCCGGAGGAAGACCATGCCGGGACGCCGGCGCGAGCGGGCACCGCGGCGAACCACCCGAGGAGAAGCAGCACAGGGAGAGCCCGGCACTTCATCGAAGTGACTCCGCGGAGCAGGGGAATGCGCGAGAAATGGTCACGGCAGCCGGACGGCCGTCATTATACTCCCGGCGCAGTTTCGTCTCCGGCGAACCGCCGGCGGATCTCCCGCATCAATCCGAGCCCGTCCCGCGTTCTCGCTCCGTGCCAGCAGCAGTCGTCCCCGTCGACGAACTCGATCGGGGTCGACCGGCCGAAGACGGCCTCGATCGCCGGCCGGTGTCCCTCGGAAAAAGGAAACGGCTCGGAGGGAAAGAAGAGGACGTCCGGCGCGGCGGCGCGGACCCGCGCGGGCGTGATTTCCGGATACCGCGCGGGCTCTTCCCCGAAAACGTTCGCTCCCCCGGCGTACCGGAGCAGGTCGGAGACGTACGTGTCGCCGGAGACCGACATCCAGGGGTCCTTCCAGATGAAGTACGCGTAGCGGAAGGTCGCGGGACCGGGGACGGCGGTCGCCCGTTCGATCTCGGCGGCGAGCCGCTTCCCCTCCTCCGGCCGGCCGACGGCCACTCCGAGCTCCCGGACCACCCCGGGGACCTCCGCCACCGTGCGAGGGAGGGAAACGTGGACCGCGAATTCCTTTCCGAGCGCGGCGAGATCTTCCGGGCGGTTTTCCTCGGCGTTGGCGACGACAAGGTCCGGAGCGAGGATCCGGATCCGATCGAGGTCCGGGTTCTTCGTCCCGCCCACTTTCGAAACCTTCCGCAGCGCCTCGCGCGGCCGGATGCAGTATCTCGTCACGCCGACCGGCATCACCCCGATCTCGACGAGAGTCTCGGTGAGCGAGGGGCAGAGGGAAACGATCCGAAGGTCAGTCATCCCGTTCACTCTTCCCGGGCGCGATACCTGCCTGGATCAAGCTCCTCTTCACGTCGAACTGCGGCCATCGATCAGGCGCGGCCAGACGTGCCGGGTCGCCGCGTCCCGTATGACGGTGCGTATGGGTGCCTGCCGAATCAAGAGAATTGTGTCGGAAGACCGGCATTCTTGAACATGCCGATCAACCCCGTCTTGTCCGTCGCTTTCGTCCAGGCCTCCCGCGGCTCGATGAGCTTCTCCCGGACGAGCGTCATGAGCGCGTCGTTCATCGTCGTCATCCCGATCGCCTTCGAGGTCTGCATCACGGACGGGATCTGGAAAGTCTTCCCTTCGCGGATCAGGCTCGTCACCGCGTTGTTGACGAGCAGCACTTCGAGCGCCGCGACGCGGCCACCGCCGATCTTCCGGCAGAGGACCTGGGCGACGACGCCCTTCAGCGCGTCGGCGAGCATGACCCGGATCTGCTCCTGCTGTTCCGGCGGAAACTGGTCGATGATCCGGTCGACCGTCGAGACGGCGGTCGTGGTGTGGAGGGTCCCGAAGACGAGGTGCCCGGTCTCCGCCGTCTCGATCGCGATCGCGATGGTCTCGAGATCCCGCATCTCGCCGACGAGCACGATGTCCGGGTCCTCGCGGAGCGCCGCCCGGAGCGCGTTCTTGAACGAACCGGTGTGCGCGCCCACCTCGCGCTGGTTGATGAGGCACTTGATGTTCGAATGGACGAACTCGACGGGATCCTCGATCGTGATGATGTGGTCGGTGCGATTCCGGTTGATGTAGTCGATCATCGACGCGAGGGTCGTCGACTTGCCCGACCCCGTCGGTCCGGTGACGAGGACGAGCCCCTTCGACAGGGCGCACAACTCGAGAATGGCCTTCGAGAGCCCGAGCGTCTCGGCCGGGACGATTTCGATCGGGATCTGCCGGAAGACCGCGCCGAACCCCTTCCGATCGCGGAAAACGTTCACGCGGAATCGCGCGAGGTCCGGGATCTCGTACGCGAAATCGGCATCGCTCTTCTCCTCGAAGTCGCGCTTCCCCTTCTCCGATGCCGCCGGCAGCACGAGCCGCTCCACGTCCGCCGACGAGAGCGGCAGGAACTGCGGGAGGAACGCCATCTGTCCGTGCACGCGGAGGGCCGGCGGGCAGTCCGACGAGAGGTGCAGATCGGACGCCGATCGCTCGATCATCAGGCGCAGCAGGTCGTCGAGCGAGGATGCGGCGACGGGGGGCGGCATCTCGTCCCCTGCTCCCTCGGGTTCGGGAGCGGGAGCGGGAGGAGGCGCCGGCGCGGGAATGACGGGACGCTCGGTCAGCCGGACCACCATCGACACCGTGGCCTCTCCCCGCTCGATCACGACGGCAAAGGCCTCGAAGCCCGAGACCAGGGGAAACTTCCCGACGGCGAGCGCCGGGACGTCCGGAATCTCCGCGACGAGAGATTCGATCGTGGCGACGGCGAGCGGCTCGCGGCCGAGGTCCAGCCGCTGCCCCTGCCTCACGATGAAGATCTTCTCCCCCGGCACGAACCGCATCTCGTCGGCCCGGGACCGCACGAACGCGTCGAGAAGGGGCCGCCAGCGCGACACTAGCGCAGTCCCTCGCGAATGGCCCGATCGTTCGGAGCGCGGCGGGCCGGGCGGCAGCCGGACGCGGCAACGACGCCGACGGGCCCGCGCCGCCGGAGCCCTCCGGGCACCCCCCGATGGCGAAGAATCCCGGCGTCGCGTCGTCCGCCCGCCGCGGACGCCGTCGCGCGGCTGTTCCCGGGGAGGGGCACTAGAACTCGATCCAGGCGATGCGGTCCTTCCGGACGAACATCACCGATTCGGCGCCTTCGATCGGCACGAACTCCTCCTCCTGGTTGAATGCGTCCGAGACCCGCGAAGACTCGGTTCGAAGGCTCGCGAGGAGCGTTCCCTCGGCGACCTCGCCGTTTTCGAGATGGAGCCTCAGGAAATAGATCGCTCCCGGGACGCGGCCGGGGAGCCGCGAAACGAGCGGCGCCCCCGGGGGCGCGGAAGCCGTCACGATCGCGCCGCGGCCGACGAGGACCGGTTTACCGGCGGAGTGCACCGGCAGGAAGAGCCGGCGGGCGTTGAAGAACTCGTCGAGCGTCTCCGCGCCCTCGTGGAACGGGGACGTGCTGGAGAGGTGGATGGTCGCGGCGAGCCGCGCGCCGTCCGACAGGAGAAATTCGACGGCGACGGGTACCGTCGGGACGCGGATGTCGTCGCCGGGCATCCCGGCATCATAGCGAATCCCAGCCCCGGAAAAGAGAAACGCCCGGCCGAAGCCGGGCGTCGAATCGTGCTCTTTCCGGGGCGGCGCCCTACTGCCCGCGGTTTCCCTTCTTCGTGGTCGATCCGCCCTTCGACTTTCCTTCCTTCGCCGGCTTCGAAGCCTTCGCAGCGGGCTTGGCGGCCTTGGCGGGCTTCGCCTTCGCGGCGGGTTTCCGCTTCGGCTTCGGCTTCTCGGACGGCGAGCCTTCGGCGGCCGCCGCCTCGGCGCTCTCGGCTTCCTTCTCCTTCCGGATCGTCTCGACCTTCGAGGACACCGAGCGCCGGGCGCGTTCCATCGTAGACTCGCGCTTGGGCCCGCGCTCCTTCGGCGTGAACTTGAAGTCGACGAACTCGAGAATCGCTTCCTCCGAGTTGTCGCCGCGCCGCCGGCCGAGGTGCAGGATCCGCGTGTAGCCGCCCGGCCGGTCGGTGAACCGGGGTCCGAGCGTGTCGAAGACCTTCTTGACGAGGGGCCGGCTCGGCACCCAGCGGAAGACCTTCCGGCGCGCGGGGACGGAGTCGTTTTTCCCCATCGAGACGACCCGTTCGACGAGGGGCCGGAGCTCCTTCGCCTTCTCGAGCGTCGTCGCGATCCTCTCGTGCTCGACCATCGACATCAGCTGGTTGCGGAACATCGCCAGCCGGTGGGAGGTCGACCGGCGGAGCTTCCGCCCGAATCGATTGTGCTGCATGGCCCTTTCCTACTTCTCGATTCCGGCCGGCACGTTGTTCAGGTCCATCCCGAGCGAC
>DASTIQ010000231.1 GCA_035717485.1 Thermoanaerobaculia bacterium
ACGTCGTGCCCAAAACGGTCGTTGACGGCCTTGAACTCGTCCACGTCGAGGAGGACGAGCGACAGGGCGTCGTCGTAACGCTTCGCGCCGATCGACTCGCGTTCGAGGTTCGCGTCGAACGAGCGCCGGTTCGGCAGGCCCGTCAGCGGATCCGTCGAGGCCAGGCGCGCGAGCTCGCGGTTCTTCTCCTCGAGCTCGGCCTGGAGGCGGCGCAGCGTCAGCCCGCCGTGGAGGCGGGCGAGGAGCTCGGCGACGTCGACGGGCTTGACGAGGTAGTCGTCGGCACCGATCGCGATTCCCTCCGCGCGCATCGGCCCCTCCCCGCGCGCGGAGGCGATGATCACGAAGACTCGGGCGAGCGCCGGGTCGCTCTTGATCGCTCGGGTGAGCGCGCCGCCGTCCAGGATCGGAAGCACCCAGTCGAGGAGCACCGCGTCGGGACACCACTTCCGGATCAGCACGAGCCCGGCGGCGCCGTCGGCGGCCGATTGCACCTCGTACCCGCCGCGCGTCAGCGCCCCGGCGAGGACCTCCCGATAGTTCGGATCGTCCTCCACGACGACCACTCTTCCACGCGTCAACGAATCACCCGCTTTCGGCCAACCCGAGGCAGACTCTATACCGCCCGCGATTTCGCGCCCTCCGGGAACCGGTTTTCGTAGAATGACCGGACCGTCGAAGGAGAGTTGCCCGATGAAGACGTTCCCGCGTTTCCT
This sequence comes from Thermoanaerobaculia bacterium, assembly GCA_035717485.1. Taxonomy (NCBI): domain Bacteria; kingdom Pseudomonadati; phylum Acidobacteriota; class Thermoanaerobaculia; species Thermoanaerobaculia bacterium. The sequence goes on from DASTIQ010000231.1 coordinate 717, forward strand.
GCTCGCCGCCGCCGCTTCGGTCGCCGCCGCTCTGGCCTGCGCCGCGGAGGATCCGTTCGCCGGGTTCGTCCCCCGCGCCCTGGGGCCCGCGATGACGGGCGGACGCGTCGTTTCCTTCGCCGTCGACCCGGAGAACCCGGACCTCTTCTACGCGGGCCTCGCGTCGGGCGGCGTCTGGAAGACGATCAACGACGGGGTGACGTGGGCGCCGGTCTTCGAGCACGAACCGGTCTTCTCGATCGGCGCTCTCGCGATCGACCCGAAGGATCCCTCGGTGATCTGGGCGGGAACGGGGGAAGGCAACAGCACCCGCAGCGTCTCGTGGGGGGACGGGATCTACAAGTCCGTGGACGGCGGGAAGAACTGGAAGAACGTCGGCCTGAAGAACTCGGAGCGGATCGGCCGGATCGCCGTCGACCCCTACGACCCGAACGTCGTCTACGTCGCGGCCGAAGGGTCGCTCTGGGGACCGACCCCGGAGCGCGGCGTCTACAAGACCGAGGACGGCGGCAAGACCTGGAAGAACGTCCTCTTCGTCTCCGAACACACCGGCGCGGCCGACGTCGTCATCGACCCGGTCCATCCCGACGTCGTGTACGCGACGGCCTACCAGCGCGAGCGGCGGGCGTGGTCTTTCGTCGGCGGCGGACCCGAGAGCGCGATCTGGAAATCCAGCGACGCGGGGAAGAGCTGGAACAAGATCATGAACGGAATCCCGAAACGGGATCTCGGCCGCATCGGACTGTCCGTCTCCCCCGCCGATCCGCGCGTCGTCTACGCGACCGTCGAGGCGTCGGAGAAGAAGGGTGGCGTCTTCCGTTCGCTCGACGGGGGAGCGACCTGGGACAAGCGCAACGACCTGAACCCGACTCCCTGGTACTACAGCCAGATCACCGCGGACCCGAAAGCCCCCGGCCGGGTCTACGTCGTCGGCGAGGGGATGTTCGTCTCCGACGACGGCGGAAAGACGTTCCGCCACCTCAACGAGAAGGCCAAGCACGGCGATACGCACGTCGTCTGGATCGACCCCGCGCGAACCGAACACCTGCGCGCCGGCTGCGACGGCGGGATCTACGAGTCGTACGACGGCGGCGAGAGCTGGCGGTTCACCGCCAACATGCCCGTCACGCAGTTCTACCGGGTCGCGGTGGATCACCGGAAGCCGCATTACTTCGTCTACGGCGGCACGCAGGACAACAACACGGTCGGGGGACCCTCCGCGACCGACAGCGCTTCCGGGATCGTCAACGCCGACTGGTACGTGACCGTGGGCGGCGACGGGTTCTTCGCCCAGGTCGATCCCCAGGACCCGACGACCGTCTACAGCGAATCGCAGTACGGCGGCCTCGTCCGGTTCGACACCCGCACCGGCGGCCGCATCGGGATCGTGCCGCAGCCCGCTCCCGGCGAGGAGGCCTACCGCTGGAACTGGGACGCCCCGATCATCGTCTCGCCGCACGACCACCGCACGATCTATTTCGGAGCGAACTTCCTCTTTCGCAGCCGCGACCGCGGAGATTCGTGGGAGCGCCTGGGACCGGACCTCACGCGGCGGATCGACCGCGACACGCTTCCGATGATGGGCCGGTTCTGGGGAAGGAACGCGGTCGCGAAGAACGAAGGCATCGCGTACTTCGGGAACGTCTCGGCGCTCGCCGAATCGCCGAGGAAGGAAGGCCGGCTCTGGGTCGGGACCGACGACGGCCGGATCCAGACGACCGACGACGGGGGCGCGCACTGGAGGGCGATCGACAAATTTCCCGGCGTCCCCGACATGACGTACGTCTCGCGCGTGACTCCCTCCGCCCATGCCGACGACGTCGTCTACGCGGCGTTCGACGGCCACAAGAACCGCGATTTCGCGCCGCATCTCCTGCGGAGCGCGGACGGCGGGCGCACCTGGAAAGGGATCGAGGGCGATCTCCCGAAGACCTCGCCCGTCTACGTGGTGACCGAGGACCCGATCGACGCCGACCTGCTCTATGCGGGAACGGAATTCGGCGGGTTCTTCACGCGGGACGGGGGCGGGCACTGGACGAAGCTCCCCAACCTCCCGACGATCCCGGTGCTCGACATCGTCGTCCAGTCGGAGACGCACGACCTGGTCCTCGCGACCTTCGGCCGCGGCTTCTACGTCTACGACGACATCTCGCCGATCGAGAAGCTCCCCGCCGCGACGCTGTCCGGGCGGGCCGCGCTCGTCGGCGCCGCCGACGCGCGGCTCTACGTCCCGAGCCGGCCGCGCGGCGCGTTCCCGAAGGGGGATCAGGGAGACGACTTCTTCTACGCCGAGAACCCGCCGTACGGCGCGGTCTTCACGTACTACCTGAAGGACGAGCTCCAGAACGCTTCCGAGAAGCGGCGCAAGGACGCGGAGAAGCGGCTCGACGAGGCGGCCAACGCCGGGAAGAAAGACGCGGACGCCGGCAGGAAGAAGGACGGCGCGAAGGACGCGTCCGCGATGAGTCTCGACGAGGCGATCCGCGCCGCGAACCCGCGGACGTCGGCGGAGCTCGAGGAGCCGGAAAAGCCCGCGGCGGTCCTCACCGTCCTGGACGAGTCGGGGAAGCCGGTGCGCACGATCGAAGGACCCGCGTCGGCGGGGTTCCACCGGGTCGCCTGGGACATGCGGATGGCGCCGCCGTACCGCCGGCCCGGCGAGCCCAACGAGGAGTGGAACCCGGCGCCGAAAGGCCCGCTCGTCCTCCCCGGAACCTATTCGGTGGGCCTCGCGCTGCGCGTCGACGAAAAGACCGAGCCACTCGCGGGCCGCAAGACCTTCGCGGTCCGAACGGACGCCGACGCGGCCCTCTCCCCGGGCGATCGCCAGGCGCTTCACCAGGCGCTCGCCCGCCTTCGCCCGCTCCAGAACGCCGCCTGGGGAGCCGTCCGGTCGGTCGAGGAGGCGTGGAGCGATCTCGAAAAGGTCCCGGCGGCGATCGAAGACACGCCCGGCGCGCCGGAAGGACTGCGCGACCGTTACCGCGCGGCGCGGATGCGCCTCGAGACGATTCGCCGGGCGCTCGTCGGCGACCCGAAGCTCGCTTCGCTCAATCCCCCGCCGGCCATCGCGGACCGCGTCGATCGGGTCGCCGACGATCTGCGGCTCGCTTCCGCGGCCCCGACGAAGACGGACCTCGATCAGATGGCGGCCGCCGAAAAACTGCTCGCCGAGCAGATCGCGTCGTACACCGACTGGCGCGCGAAGGAGTTCGCCGGGTTGAACCGCGAGCTCGACGACGCCGGGGCGCCGTGGACCCCGGGAAGGACGCCGAGAATCGGGAAGTGAGCGGCCGCGGGGCCCGTGCGCCCGGCG
>DASTIQ010000232.1 GCA_035717485.1 Thermoanaerobaculia bacterium
GAACTCGAATCGCGCGACGCGATAGCCGCCGTCGGCGATCCCCTTCGCGACGTCGTTCAGGAACGGCGAGTCCATCGGCGCCCCCGCGCCGTGAGCGAGCGCGACCGTCAGCTTCGCGTTCTTCGGGCCGTCGAGGAGGAAGAAGGTCACGGCCGCGATTCTAGATCGCGGGCCCGAAGTCGGCGAGCCGCGAGCCGCCGATCCCGCCGTGGAATTCTTGTATTGTTCAGGCGTCCCGTCGAGGTGCGGACGGAAGCGAGCCCGACGGAACGCTCATCGTCGCGCCTGCCAGCGAAGAATCGGATTCTTCGCCGCCCTGACCTCGTCCACCCGCCGGACCGGCGTCGTGTACGGCGCGCCGGCGAAGATTTCCGGCTTCTCGCGCGCTTCCCGGGCGATCGTGCGCATCGCTTCGACGAAAATGTCGAGCTCCGGCTTTCCCTCGGTCTCGGTCGGCTCGATCATGAGTGCGCCCGGGACGATCAGCGGGAACGACACCGTCGGAGGCGGGAAGCCGAAATCCATCAGCCGCTTCGCGATGTCCCCGTTGTGGACTCCGTACTCCGCCTGCCGCTTGTCGGAGAAGACGACTTCGTGCATCGTCGGAGCGTCGTACTTCAGGTGGTAGAGGTCCGCGAGCCGCGCGCGGATGTAGTTGGCGTTCAGGACGGCGTTCCGGGCGACCTCGCCGATCTCCTCCCCGTACGACAGGATGTACGAGAGCGCGCGGACGAGAACGCCGAACTGGGACGAGAAGGACCGAAGTCTCCCGATCGATTCGGGACGGTCGGCATCCAGATGGAAGCTGCCGTCTTCCCGGCGCTCGACCGTCGGCACCGGCATGTGCGGCGCCAGCTTCTCGGAGACGGCGACCGGCCCGGCCCCGGGTCCGCCTCCGCCGTGAGGCGTCGAGAAGGTCTTGTGGAGGTTCATGTGCATCACGTCGATGCCCATCCGGCCGGGAGTCGCGAGTCCCACGAACGCGTTGAAGTTCGCGCCGTCGCCGTAGAGAAAGCCTCCCTTGCGATGGACGATCTCCGCGATGTCGCCGATCCGGCGCTCGAAGATCCCGAGGGTGTTCGGCACCGTCATCATCAGCGCCGCGACGTCGTCGGTCATCGCTTCTTCCAGCACGTGGAGATCGAGGCGCCCGTTCGCGTTGGAGGCCAGCTCCTTGACCTGGTAACCGGCGAAGCTCGCGGTCGCCGGGTTCGTCCCGTGGGCGGAGTCCGGGATCAGCACGTACTTTCGCGGGTTCCCCTGTTTCTCGAGCGCCTTCCGGATCATCAGGATCCCGGCGAGCTCCCCCTGCGCGCCGGCGCACGGAGTCAGCGTCACCCGCGCGAGACCCGTCAGCTCCGCGAGGATGCGCTCGAGACGCCACATCAGCGCGAGGTTTCCCTGGCTCGTCGACTCCGGCGCGTACGGGTGGGATGCGGCGAACCCGGGGAGCCGCGCCATCTCTTCGTTGATCCGCGGGTTGTGTTTCATCGTGCACGAACCGAGCGGGTAGAGGCCGTCCTCGATCCCGAGGTTCATGCGCGAGAGGCGGGTGAAATGCCGCGCGACGTCGACCTCGGAGACCTCCGTCTCGCCGTCGATCGCTCCGCGCCGGAGCTCCTCCGGAATCGCGACCTTCTCCGGGACGTCGAGCGGCGGGAGCGAATAACCCGTCTTCCCGGGACGGGAGCGCTCGAAGATCAATCCCTCGTCGCGCGACTTCATCGAATCCTCGAGAGTTCCGCGGCGTAGACGTCCATCTCCGCCTTCGTGTTCATCTCCGTGACCGCCACGAGAAACTCCCGCTCGCGCTCCGGGAACCAGGTCGACAACGGCACGCCGGCGAGGATTCCCTTCTCGGCGAGCGCCGCGACGATCTCGGGGGCCGGTTTCGGCCCCCGCACGGCGAACTCGTTGAACGTCGGGCCCCCGGTCGCGATCGCGTAGCCCGGAACCGCGGCGATCTTTTCCTTCAGGTATTCGGACTTCGAGGCGCACTGCACGGCGGTCTCGCGGAGCCCCGCCTTCCCCATGAGCGAGAGGTAGACGTTCGATGCCAGCGCCATGAGTCCCTGGTTCGTGCAGATGTTCGACGTGGCCTTCTCGCGGCGGATGTGCTGTTCCCGCGTCGAGAGCGTCAGGCAGAACGCCCGCCGGCCCTCCGCGTCGACCGTCTCGCCCGCGAGCCTCCCGGGCATCTGGCGCTTGTGGGCGTCGCGGCACGCGAGGAAGCCGAGCGCCGGCGCACCGTACGACATGGGCACGCCGAGCGACCGCGCCTCGCCGCACGCGATGTCGAGCCCGGCGTCGCCGGGCGGCGACAGGAGGGCCAGGGAAATCGCCTCGGCGACGACGCCGATCGCCATCGCACCGCAGGTGGCGGCCGCGTCGCGCGCCTCCTTCCAGCCGCGCACGCGCCCGAAGAAGTCGGGCGACTGGACGGCCACGGCGAAGGTCTGCGAGTCGCACGCTCCGGCGAGATCCCCGTCGTCGACCTCGACGACCTCGAAATGGAGATTCCCGAAATAGGTCCGCACCGTCTCGAGGTATTCCGGGTGGATGTTCTTCGAGAGAACGGCGCGGTGCCGTCCCTTCGCGAGGCGGCTCGCCATCAGGAGCGCCTCGACGAGCGCCGTCGCTCCTTCGTAGAGCGAGGCGTTCGAGACTTCCATGCCGGTCAGGATCGCGAGGTGCGTCTGCCACTCGAAGATCGACTGCAGCGTTCCCTGCGAGATCTCCGGCTGGTACGGCGTGTAGGAGGAGAGCCATTCCTCTCGGTAGAGCGTCTGGTCGGCGATCGCGGGCACGTAGTGGTGATAGCAGCCCGCCCCGAGGAAGTGCGCATGGCTGCGGGCATGGGCGTTGCGCGCCGAAACGGACCCGAGGTCGCGGCGCACCTCGATCTCCGAGAGCGGTCTTCCGATCGGGGGTTTGCGCGTCGTGCGGAACTCCGCCGGAACGTCGCCGAAGAGCTCCTCGAGGGAGCCCACGCCGATCGCGGCGAGCATCTCGGCGCGCTCGTCGTCGCTCGAAGGGAGGAATTTCACGGGTTCAGGACCTCAATGCTCTTCCGACTCTTCCTTGACGTATTTCTCGTACGCCTGGGCGTCCATCAGGTCCGAGACGTCGTCGGTCGAGAGCTTCAGCTTCACGAGCCAGCCGTCGCCGTAGGAGTCTTCGTTCAACGCCGCCGGATCCTCGACCGCCTGCGTGTTGACCTCCGTGACCTCGCCGGCGATCGGCGTGAAGAGCTCGGACACGGCCTTGACCGATTCGACCGTCCCGAACTCCTGTCCGGAGTCGAACACGTGGCCGACCTCGGGAAGCTCGAGATAGACGATCTCGCCCAGCTCCTTCTGCGCGTGCTCGGTGATCCCGACCGTCGCGACGTCGCCCTCGATCCGGACCCATTCGTGGCTCTTCGAATAGTGGAGGTCATCGGGAAACTTCATGACGCCCTTTCTCTCTTGTAAAACGGCGTTTCGACGACGCGCGCGCGCGCCGGGCGGCCGCGCAGATCGATGGTGAACTCCGTCCCGACCGCCGTGTCCGCGATCGGAAGATACGCCAGGCCGATCGACTTGCCGAGCGTGGGTGAAGGGATGCCGGAGGTGACCACGCCCGCTCCCGATGGCGACGCCGTCGCGTAGCCCTGCCGGGCGATTCCGCGGTCGAGGAGCTCGAAACCGGCGAGCTTCTTCGAAAGGCCCTTCTCCTTCTGCGCCGCGAGCGCCGCCCGGCCTTCGAAGTCGCCCTTCCCCATCTTGACGATCCAGCCGAGGTCCGCCTCGAGCGGCGTCACCGTGTCGTCGATGTCGTGGCCGTAGAGCGCCATCTTCGCCTCGAGGCGAAGCGTGTCGCGCGCGCCGAGCCCCGCGGGGAGGACGTCCCGGTCCCGGCCCGCCGCGAGGATCTCGCGGAAGAGCCGCGGCGCGTCGGCGGGCGAAACGTAGAGCTCGAAGCCTTTCTCGCCGGTGTAGCCGGTCCGGGAGATGATCGCGAGGGCTCCGGAGACCGACCCTTCCACGAAGCCGTAATAGGGGATCGCGGAGAGATCCGATTTCGTCATCGGCGCGAGGATCGATTCCGCGTCGGGGCCCTGGAGGGCGAGCAGGGCGAATTCGTCCGACGCGTCGCGCAGGCGCACGTCGTAGCCCTTCGCGATCTCGCGCGCGTGCGCGAAGTCCTTGGGCGTGTTGCCGGCGTTGACGACGAGGAGGTAGCGGTCCTCGCCGCGGCGGTAGACGAGCAGGTCGTCGATGAACGTCCCGCGGGGGGTGAGCATCCCGCTGTAATGGACGCGCCCGATCGCGAGCTTCGCGACGTCGTTGGTCGTGAGCCTCTGGAGGAACGCGAGGGCGTCCTTCCCCTCCACCTCGAACTCGCCCATGTGCGAGACGTCGAAGAGCCCGGCGCGCTCGCGGACGGCCCGATGCTCTTCGCGGATTCCCGAGTATTCGACCGGCATCTCCCAGCCGCCGAAATCGACCATCTTCGCGCCCAGCTCCCGATGGATGTCGTAGAGCGGGGTGCGCTTGAGCGCCGTCGTCGCGATCGTCATCGGAGCCCGCAAATTACATGATCTCCGGAGGAGGCGCAATGGCGCGAATGACTCACCGGAAAGGCGCCGGAACGGGAGCGCGACGCCGCCGTCGCGGCCAGGAGCGCGGCGGACGAAGCAACGCTCCCGCTCCCGTCCCGCGCTCGCGATCACGGGAGCGGGCCGGCTGCCGGGCGTTAAGATTCCTTCCCTCATGACATCCGACGACCTCCCGACGCGGATCCGGAGCGCCGCGCGCGCCGCCGAGCGCGCGGGACTGACGGCCGAATCGGACGACTTCCTGCGGCTCGCGTTCGAGGTCGAGGAAGCGATCGCCCCCATCGCGTTCTCGAACCGAGTCTTCTTCGAGATCGCCGGGATCGCGCAGACCCGGATCGTCCGAAAGGGAGATCGTGTCTACGACGCGGGCGAGCGGTCCCCCGATTTCTTTCTCGTCGTCGAAGGAAGACTGGCGATCGAGCGAATCACGCCGATGGGCCCGCAGTCGCTCGGCGAGCCGGGCGGCGGGGACTTCGCCGGCGCCGCGGAGGCTCTCCTCTCGCTCCCGCGTCTCGGGCAGGCGACCGCGGCGGAGGAGACGCGGCTGTTCGCCGTCCCGTCGGCCGAGCTCTTCGGGGGCGCGCCCTCGCCGGAGCTCGGCGAGTATCTGCTCCGGCGCCTCGCGCGCCAGCTCCGCGGGCTCAACGACGAGTTCGCGAAGTTCTTCCCCTCCGGCGCGGGCAAGAGCGCGATCGGGGGTCCGGCGCCCGCCGAGCCGGCGAACCTCCCGACGGAGGAGAAGTCGAAGACGTTCACGGAGGGCGGTCTCGGAGCCGCGGATGCCGGACTCCTCGCCACGTTCTGCCGCGAAGAGGCCTATCCGGTGGGGGCCGTCATCTTCCGCGAGGGAGACGAGGGGCACGCGCTCTCGGTCATCGCGCGCGGCAAGGTCCGCATCTCCCGCCGCATCGCGGGCGCCGGCGAGGAGGCGTTCGCGATCCTCGAGCCCGGAGCCGTTTTCGGAGAGATGGCGGTCTTCGAGACCGATTCGCCGCTCCGCTCGGCCGACGCCATCGCGCACACCGACTGCACGCTCCTGACGCTCGACCGCGACGTGATCGATCGCCTGCGCCGGGAAGCGCCGGAAAAGGCGGCCGCGCTCACGGCCGCGCTGTGCCGGCTCGCCGCCCGCCGCATCGCCGAGACCTCGGAGCGCCTCGTCCGCTGGCGGATGATGGCGGGAATGTTCTGAAAATCCGGCCGCCGGATGTCCCCGTTTGCCATCTCTGCCGATGGGAATCTCGGATGAGCAACGATTCCGGGTTGTTGCCGTCGGAGAATCCCCGGAAAGGATTTGTTTGCACCGAGACGGCGGCTCGCGTCTGGCAACGGGCCCGTCTCGCTCTTCCGAGAATTGCGGCTCCCGCAAACGCGGGTCCCTCGGGGAATGGCAGACGTGGTCGAGTTCTCCTATTGCCGCTTTCGGCGTTCGTGGCATTCGGTGCCCTGACCGCCTCCGCCGCGACGATCACCGTCAACACGGTGTCGGATGTCTCAACTTCCGGCGACGGCCTCTGCTCCCTGCGCGAAGCCATTACGAATGCGAACCAGAACACGGACCAGAGCGCAGGCGACTGTGCCGCCGGAAACCCAGGCCTCGATTCGATCGTGTTCGACCTGCCGGGGTCGGCGCCATGGACGATCGCGCCGG
>DASTIQ010000233.1 GCA_035717485.1 Thermoanaerobaculia bacterium
CATGATGATGCCGACGAACGCGTAGAGGTTCAGGTCCATCTTCCACGGTCCGCTGCCGAAGCGGTTGAAAAGCAGCAGCGTAAGCAGCGCGCCGAAACCCGCCGCCGGCAGGCCCGACAGGATCGTGATCGGGTGGATGAAGCTCTCGTAGAGGATCCCGAGCACGAGGTAGATCACGAGGATCGCCATCAGGAGCAGCATGCCGAGCCCCTGGAACGAGGACTGGAAGGCCTGGGCGGTTCCCTGGAAGCTCGTCGTGACCGTCGCGGGGAGCGTCCGGCGCGCGACCGCGTCGACCCGGCTGATGGCGTCGCCGATGGCGACGCCCGGTTTCAGGTTGAAGGAAATCGTCACCGAAGGGAGTTGCCCCGTGTGCGCAACCTGCAGCGGTCCGACGTTCTGCGTGAAGTGCACGAGTGTCGAGAGCGGCACGAGCTCGCCCGAGGCGGCGTGGATGTAGAGCTTCGCCATGTCGTCGGGATGTCGCTGAAACTCGGGCGCGAGCTCCATGATGACCTGGTACTCGTTGTTCGGCGCGTAGATGGTCGAGATCTGGCGCGTGCCGTACGCGGTATAGAGCGCGTCCTCGATCTTCTGCGGGGTGATGCCGAGGGCTCCCGCCTTGTCGCGGTCGATCTGGACGTTCACCTGCGGGTTCGTGAGCTGCATGTCGCTGGTGACGTCCTGAAGCCCCGGGACGGACCGCATCTTCGATTGGAGGACGGGTGCGTACCGGTAGAGCTCGCCGGTGTCCGGGTCCTGCAGCGTGTACTGGTACTGGCTCTTGGTCAGCGTGCCGCCGATCCGGATCGGCGGCGGGTTCTGGAGATAGACCTGGATCCCGGGGATCTGCGCGAGCTTCGGCCGGAGCTCCTGGATGATCTGGTCGACCGAGAGCTTCCGGACCCTGCGGTCCTTCAGCTTCGCGAACACGATCCCCTGGTTTCCGTTGCTGATGTGTCCGCGGGGACCGCAGGAGGACAGCAGGTTCTCGACGTTCGGGTCGTGAAGGAGGACCTCCGCCACCGCCTTCTGGTGGCGCTTCATCTCGGGAAAGGAGATGCCCTGGGCTCCTTCGGTGAACCCGAAGACCTGGCCGATGTCCTCGCTCGGGAGGAAGCCCTTCGGGATCGCCCCGAAGAGGTACACCGTCGCGACGAGGATCACGAGTGAAAAGGCGAGGGTGGCACCGCCGTGCCGAAGAACGAACTTCAGCGTCCGCTCGTAGAGCGCGAGCATCCGGTCGAAGACGCGCTCGGAGACCTGGAAGAGCTTCCCGTGCTTCTCGTTCTTCTCGTGGGGTCGCAGGAACCGGCTGCAGAGCATCGGGGTCAGCGAAAGCGAGATGAAGCCCGAGAGGAGGATCGCGACGCCGATCGTCACCGCGAACTCGTGGAAAAGCCGGCCGACGATGCCCCCCATGAAGAGCACCGGGATGAACACGGCGGCGAGCGAGAGCGTCATGGAGAGGATCGTGAAGCCGATCTCCTTCGAGCCCGAGAGCGCCGCCTGCATGACGGGTTCGCCCATCTCCATGTGCCGGACGATGTTCTCGAGCATCACGATCGCGTCGTCGACGACGAAGCCGACGGAGAGCGTCAGCGCCATCAGCGACAGGTTGTCCATGCTGTAGCCGAGGAGATACATGAGCGCGAAGGTGCCCGCGATCGAAAGCGGCAGCGCGAGGCTCGGGATGATCGTCGCCGAAACGTTCCTCAGGAACAGGAAGATCACCATCACGACGAGGCAGAGGGTCAGGAGCAGCGTGAACTTGACGTCGCGGACGGAGTCCTTGATCGACTGCGAGCGATCGAAGAGAACGTGGAGCTTCGCCGCCGGCGGGATCTCCTTCTCGAGGATCGGCAGGAGCCGCATGATCGCGCTCGCGACCTGCACGGTATTCGTCCCGGGCTGGCGCTGGATCGCGAGCGAGATCGAGCGGTCCTCGTTGTACCAGGCGGCCGACTTGTCGGCCTCGACGCTGTCGATCACGCGGCCGATCTGGTCGAGCCGCACGGGGGAGCCGTTCTTGTACGTGACGACGATCGGCCGGTACGCCGCCGCCTCGTTCAGCTGTCCCGTCGCCTGGACGGTGAACGACTTCGACGGCCCGTAGAGGATTCCCGTCGGAAGATTGACGTTCGCGTTCTGGACGGCGCTCGCGACCTCGTCGATGCCGATTCCCCGCGTCGCGAGAGCGTTCGGGTCGAGCTGGATGCGCACGGCGTACTTCTGCGGCCCGTACACCTGCACCTGGGCGACGCCGGGGATCGTCGAGATCCGCTGCGCGATGAACGTCTCTCCGTACTCGTCGAGCTGCGACAGGGGAAGGGTCGAGGACGTCAGCGTCATGTAGACGATCGGCGAGTCCGCCGGATTCACCTTCTGGTACGACGGCGGCGACGGCATCTCGGGCGGGAGTTGTCCGGCGGCGGCGGCGATCATCGACTGGACGTCCTGCGCCGCCGCGTCGAGGTTGCGGCTCAGGTTGAACTGCAACGTGATCTGCGTCGTCCCCTGGGAGCTGGACGAGCTCATGTTGTCGAGGCCGGCGATCGTCGTGAACTGCTTCTCGAGCGGCGTCGCGACGGCGGACGCCATCGTCTCCGGAGACGCGCCGGGAAGGCTCGCCGACACCTGGATCGTCGGAAAGTCGACGTTGGGGAGATCGGACACGGGCAGGAGCCGGTACCCCATGATGCCGAACAGGAGGATGCCGAGCATGACGAGCGTCGTCATGACGGGGCGTTTGATGAAGATTTCGGCGATGTTCATGAGACGCTCTCCGAAGGTGTCTTGATCTCGACCCGCGCTCCCGGCGCGAGGCGCAGTTGTCCGTCGGTCACGACCTGTTCTCCGGGAGCGAGCCCCTTGACCACGACCGTCAGCGTTCCCTGGGTCCGTTCGACGGACACCGGCCGCGATTCCACGGTCGCATCGCCCTTGATGACGTAGACGTACGATCCATTCTGCCCCGTCTGAACGGCGGGCGAGGGGACGACGACCGCTCCCGCCTCCGTTCTCAGGACGACGGTCACGTTGACGAACTCTCCCGGCCAGAGCGTCTCGTCGCCGTTGGGGAAGGTCGCCTTCGACGTGATGGTCCCCGTCGTCGGGTCGACCGCGTTGTCGATGAACGTCAGCTGGCCGGCCTTCGGCGCCGCGTTGCCGGGCGCCGCCGCCTTCACCGCCAGGCCGCGCTGGCGCTGGAGATCGGCGAGAGAGGACTCCGGCGTCGAGAACGTCACGTACACGGGCCGGATCTGGTTGATGACCACCATCGCCTTGTCGTCGTTGGCCTTGACCAGGTTCCCCTCGTGGACGAGCAGGCCGCCCGTCCTCCCGTCGATCGGCGAAGTGATCGTGCACCAGGACAGCTGGAGCGCCGCGTTCTCGACGGCGGCCTCACTCGCCTTCACCGTGCTCGCGAGCGCCTCCGCGTTCGCCTTCACCTGGTCGTACTGCTCCCGCGTGACGTAATCCTTCTCGACGAGTCCGGCGTACCGCCCGATCTCCGCCTCCGCGTTCTGCGCCTGGGCCCGATCCCGCGCGAGATTCGCTTTCGCCTGCGCGAGAGCCGCCTGGAACGGGCGCGGATCGATGCGGAAGAGGAGATCGCCCTTCCGCACGTCCTGCCCCTCGCGGAAGCCGACCGACATCAGCGTCCCGTTGACCTGCGATTTGACCGAGACGGTCGAGTACGGTTCGACGTGGCCGATCGCCGTCACCTCGACCGGGAGGTCGCGGCGCTCGACGCGGGCGGCGGTCACCGGCACCGCCTCGGGAGGCGGCGGCGCGGCTTTTCGGGCGCATCCGGAGAGCGCGAGGGCGGCGGCACAGGAAAAACAACCGAGAGCGGCGCGGTTCCATTTCATCGCGTTTCCTTCCCGTCGAGCGTGGGCCCCGCGGATCCGGGCGGGAGGGGGCCGAGGACTCCCGTGTCGTGGGCGAGCTGCGCGAGGCTCTGGAACCAGTCGGACCGCGCCTGGACCTCCTGGGCGCGCGCCTGGGCGAGGCTTCGCTGGGAGGTGAGGAGATCGAGGATGCTCCCGACCCCGCTCTTGTAGCGCCCGGCGGTCACCTCCGTCGCCTGGGTCGCGCTTTCGAGCAGGTCCCGCGAGGTGCGCACGCGCTGCGCCGCGGTCCGGACCGCGAAGTAGCTCGTCCAGACCTGGAGAATGACCTGCTGCTCGAGGGTCTCGGCCGTCGCCGACGCGGCTTTCGCCTCCTCCTGCGCCTGGCGCAGGTCGTAGGCGCGGCGTCCGCCGTCGAAGAGCGGGAGCGAGAGCTCGAGGCCGCCCGTGTAGGTCGTGCGGTAAGGGACTCCCGTCGGGCTCGCGTACGAGAGCCGGTTCGCGTTCCCGAAGGCGGAGACGACCGGGAGTCTCTCGGACCGGATCGTCCCGATGTGGGCGCGCGCCCGTTCCGCTTCGGCGCGGGCGGCGCCGAGGTCCGGCCTCTCCTTCTGCGCCTGCTCGATCAGGGCGTCGATGGAAGCGGTCACCGCCTCGACGTTGACGTCGCGCGGAAGATCGACGGTGTCGACCGGAATGTTGGCCGGGACCCCGAGCGCCGTCGCGAGCTCGCCGCGAATCGTCTGGATCTGGCCGCGCACCGTCTCGAGGGCGAGCTCGTCCTGCGAGAGCGCCGTCTTGGCCTGCAGGACGTCCGCGACCGTCGCCACGCCGGCGTCGTGGCGCGCGCGCGCCGCGTCGTAGTTTTCCTGCGATTCCTTGACGCTCGCCTCCTGGGCCACGAGGAGCTCCTTGGCATTGCCGTACAGGTAGTACGAGCTCGTCACCTGGAGGATCACGTTCTGGAGCGCCGCGTTGTGGAGCCAGTCGGCCGCGAACAGCGCTTCCCGCGCTTCGGAGACGTCGCCCGAACGTCCGCCGAAGTCGAACAGGAGCCACGAAAGGGTGGCGTTGGGGCCGTAGGTCGTCTGGAAGAACGTCGAGGCGCCCCCGAAGGTCGTCGATTTCTGGCGGGTCACGCCGGCACCGAGGTCGATTTCCGGGAAGTATTCCGCGCGCTTCTCCCCGAGGACGGCAGCCGCCGCCCGGGCCTGCGCCCACGACCGCCTCGTGAGCGGGTTGTTGCGGAGGGCGATGTCGATCACCTCCGGAAGCGAGAGCAGCGTCTGTTCGTTCCTGTACTTCTCCGGGATTTCCGGAGGGGGCGTCGGTTTCTGCTCCGCCCGAGCGGCCGGAGGGGGGTTCCACGAGACCGCGGGCGACGGAGGCGCTTCCTTCTCGATCGTCCGGGCCGGCGTGAACTGGCTGCAGCCGGCGGCGGCCGCGGCGAGGAGGAGCAGGGGGACGGCGCGGCGCACGGTCACCGCGGGAGCTCCCCGGGGCGCGCCTTTCCGATTCCGACGGTGAAGATCTCCATGAGCTCGGCGAGGAGGCTCTCCAGGGAATCGCCCTCCCGCCGGAAGACGTTCATCGCCCGGATCATCCCGAGGAAGAGCTCGGCGGAGGTCTTCGGATCGACGCCGCGGAACTCGCGGCGATCGATGCCGTCCACGATCGCCTGCTGGACGAGGTGGGCGAGCCGTTCG
>DASTIQ010000234.1 GCA_035717485.1 Thermoanaerobaculia bacterium
CGAAGAGGTCGCCGGCAAGACGCTCTGGGGAACGGACTGGCCGTCGCCGGGGATCCGCTCCCCGGCCGAGAACGTCGCGGCCTTCCGCGCGCTGCCGTTGTCGGAGGAGGCGAAGAACGCGATCCTCCACGACAACGCCAAGCGGCTGTTCGGCTGAGCGCCCTCGACGGTCCGCTCCTTCGGAGGGACGGCTCCCGCCCCTCCCGCCGGGAGAGGTGAAACTCGCCGATGATCGCCGTCGCGGCACGGCGAAGCTATAATCGCGGCCCTCATGCCGCCGCCCGAACCGCCGCGCGAGATCCGCCGGGTCCTCGTCGTCGGCGCCGGCACGATGGGGCGCGGCATCGCGGCGCTTTGCGCGTCCCGGGGTTTCGAAACCGCGATCCACGATCCGATTCCGGCCGCTCTCGAGTCGGCGCCGGGCGCGATCGCGGCGCTCTTCGAAAAGGCGAAGGCGCGCGGGAAGATGACGGACGGCGACGTCCGGGCGGCCGTCGCCCGGGTCCGGGTCGCGGCGGATCTTTCGGACGCCGCCGGGTCGGCGGATCTCGTCGTCGAGGCGGCGCCGGAATCTCTCGAGATCAAGAGCGCGATCTTCTCGGAGCTCGATCGCCGGGCGCCGGCCGCGATCCTCGGGTCGAACACCTCCTCCCTCTCGATCGGAAAGATCGCCGGGGCGACCGGGCGCCCCGAGCGGGTCGTGGGGATCCATTTCTTCAATCCCCCGCTCGCGATGCCGCTCGTCGAGATCGTCGTCGGGCCCCGGACCGATGCCCGGACCGTCGACGCGGTCCGCGCGTTCGTCGGCGCGCTCGGGAAGGAATCGATCGAGGTCCGGGACTCGCCCGGGTTCGCGACCTCCCGGCTCGGGGTCGCGCTCGGGCTCGAGGCGATCCGGATGGTCGAGGAGGGCGTCGCCTCGGCCGCCGACATCGACCGCGCGATGGAGGCGGGTTACGGCCACGCGATGGGGCCGCTCAAGACGACCGACCTCGTCGGCCTCGACGTACGGCTGGCGATCGCGGAAGCCCTCGCCCGGGAGCTCTCCGACGAGCGCTTCCGTCCGCCGGAGCTCCTTCGCCGGCTCGTCGCCGAAGGAAAGACCGGAAAGAAGGCGGGCGAGGGGTTCTACCGGTGGGAAGGGAACGAAGCGCGCCCCGTGTCGCGCCGCGGCTGAACCGAAGCGCTCAGCTCTTCGGGGAGACCGGCCCCGCCGTCTCGGGCGCCGCGCCGGCCGCGACCGTCCCCGCCAGCACGAATGCCGAGCAGAGGAACGCGATCGCGAAGAAGAGCGTCGAGATCGCGTGATAGCGGCGGAAGAGGAACCCTCCCGGATCGCTCTCCGGATGGAGGCGGATCCGCTCCATCGTCGGAATCACGACCACTCCGATCGCCAGGGCCGACACGAAGCCGAGCGCCGGAACGCGCCGGAGGAGCGCGCCGGCGCCGCTCTTCGCGGGCGCGGCGGCGCGCCCGGTCGTGAAGAAAAGCACGGCGAACGCGATCTCGAGCAGGCGGCAGAGCGAGCGGAGAATGGCGGAAATCAGGGCTCCCGCCGCCGCGCGCTCCGGGACGAGCCGAAGCACGGCGGGGGCCACGGCGGCCGTGAACGCGATCGGGGCGGCGAAGGCGACGGCGAGCGCCGCCAGGTGAACGGCGGCGACCGCGCGCCTCAGGCGGCCTCCCCCGCGAATTCCACCGAGACGCGCGGGACCAGGCCGGCATCGGCGGCCCGCCCGAGGAAGAGCTCGATCGCGCGGCGACCCCGCTCTCCGTACCCCCGGGTCCAGTCGTTCACGTACATCCCGACGAAGCGGTCGGCCCGTTCGCGGTCGAGATCGCGCGCGAACCGCATCGCGTAGTCCAG
This sequence comes from Thermoanaerobaculia bacterium, assembly GCA_035717485.1. Classification (NCBI taxonomy): domain Bacteria; kingdom Pseudomonadati; phylum Acidobacteriota; class Thermoanaerobaculia; species Thermoanaerobaculia bacterium. The sequence continues at coordinate 1,868 of DASTIQ010000234.1, forward strand.
GGCTTCCCGGCGGTGCGCCAGGCCGTACGCGATCGACTCTCCGAGCACGGCGGACACGGCCTGAACCGTTTCGGGGCCGAGGGCCTTTCGGATGACGTTGCCGCCGAGCGGAAGCGGGAACCCGGTCTCCTCCCGCCACCAGGCGCCGAGGTCGACGACGGCGTGGAGCCCCTCGGCCGCGTAGGTCAGCTGACCCTCGTGGATGATGACGCCGGCCTCGAGCGCGCCGTCGCGGACCCGGGGGAGGATCTCGTCGAACGGCACGACGGCCGTGCGCGTGCCGGGACGCCAGAGCTGGAGGGCGAGCGCGGCGGAGGTCTTCTCCCCCGGAATCGCGACGACGGTCCGCTCCAGGTCCTCGGGGACGAGCGGGCGGCGCGCGACGACGACGGGCCCGTAGCCGTCGCCGAACGACGCGCCGTGCGGAAGGAGGGCGTAGTTCCCGGCGACGTCCGGGTAGGCGTGGAACGAGATCGCGGAGACGTCGAGCTCGCCGCGGCGCGTCCGCTGGTTGAGCGTCTCGATGTCGGAGAGCTCGTGGACGAACTCGAATCCGCGGTCGTCGATCTTCCCCTCGGCGAGCGCGAAGAACATGAACGCGTCGTCGGAATCCGGGGAATGGGCGAGAGAAATTTTCTGCTTCATCGCGGAGTCTCCCGGCGAAAAGATTTTTCGAAAATCAAGAAATATTTCTTGCGTCCGGTGGAAAAAGACTTAAAATGAAATCGCCGAAGGGGACCAGCCCTCCGGCGATTATCAGGAGCGGATGTTCCTACAGAACGACGGTAGTGACAGTTCGCAGGTGTTACGCCCCTTCCCAACCAGGAGGGTCAACATAGCACCCGCGAACCGGTGTGTCAATCGACTACCGGGAGGGAGGTGAAGAGATGGCCACGAAGAAGAAGGCTGCTCCCAAGAAGAAGGCGACTGCCAAGAAGTCCAGCAAGAAGAAGTAATTAACCCAACTGTTTCGGATTCGTACGGGGCCTTCGGGCCCCGCTTTTTTTGTCCTTTTTTTCGGCCGGCCCGAATTCAACTATATCAGGAGTTATATAGTTGATCGTGTCGCTCTCGCACGTTCTCCTCGCGCTTCTCACGGACCGCCCCGCCTCCGGCTACGCCGTCAAGAAGAGGATCGACACCGAGCTCGCGCCGCTCTGGACCGCCGAGCTCTCGCAGATCTACCCGGCTCTCGGCCGGCTCCAGCGGGCGGGCTTTCTCTCCGGCCGGGTCGTCGGTCCGGCGAAGGGGCCGGCGAGCTACCGGTACCGGACGACCGCCTCCGGGCGGCGGGAGCTCGGCCGTTGGCTCGCCGAGCCGGCCGGGATTCCCACGCTGCGCGACGAGACGCTCTCCCGGCTCGCGCTCGGCCGGGCGCTCGGCGGGGGAAGCCCGCAGGCCTTCGCCGTCTACGAGCGAGCGCTCGCCGAGGAGGCGGGCCGGCTCCGCCGCCGCCCCGAGGCGGGACCGCTCGAGCGGATCTCCCGCGAGGCCGCGCTCGCCCGGCTCGACGGCCTGCGCCGCTGGGTGCGGTCGGCGGAGCCGAGGCCCGAAGCCGCGCCGGCGCAGCGGCTGCTGCCCCTGGCCCGCCGGCGCCGCGCGGGACGGACCCCGCGAAAATCGAAATGACCCGCGCCGGGTTGAAGCGGCGGAGCCGCTTAACTCGGCGCCCGGGATTCCCGCCTTCGCGGGAATGACAACCGAGGGGGGCTTCCCAACGGCCGAGTCACGATGCGATCGGGCCCACGACTGATCACCATCAAGATCAAGCCTTCGCTACTTGCCAGGCACGGCGAGGCGCGAGCCCGGCGGGATGCGGGCAGCCCGGCCCGCGGCCAAGGCGTACCGGGGCGTACGTCGCGGCGGCGCGGGCGGGTTGCACGCGCCCGCTCGGCTCGATGCATCGCCGCGCCGTCCGACGCGCCCTGAGCGATCCCTTATTTTTTCTTGAGCTCCAGCAAGACCAGCTTCGCCACCGCCTTCAACGTCTCGAACACGCC
>DASTIQ010000235.1 GCA_035717485.1 Thermoanaerobaculia bacterium
AACGGCGCGACGACCTCGCCGCGCGCGTCCATCCAGAAGAGGGCGTGGCCGCGCCGGCAGAACGCGATCGGCGTTTTTTCCGCGATCGAGATCCTGAGCGCGTGCGGCAGCTCCTTCGAGACCGTCACGCGGTCGACCCACGGCACTCTCCCCACCGCGGCGGCGACCGGCGCGAGGTTCAGGAGCAGGAGGTTTCGCCCCTCGTACGGCGCGAGCGCCGCGAGGACGTCGCGGGTCCGGGCCCGCCGCGTTCCGTCGATCTCGAATCGCTCGAGCCGGAAGGCCGGAGAGCGGAGGTATCGCCAGGTCCCCGCCCCGCCGGCCGCGGCCGCCGCCGCCCAGAAGAGAATCGTCCACGCCCGGCTCGGCCGCGACGCCCGGGCGATCCCCGGCCGAAGGAAGCCCGTCATCGCCCCTCCCTCAGGAATTCTTCGCCCAGCCGGTACACGTCCCCCGCCCCCATCGTCAGGAGGAGGTCTCCGGGCGCGAGGAGGGAGTCGAGGAGGGGCACGATTTCGGCCCGTTCCGGGAGGAAGCGGGCGTCCCGATGGCCGAACGAAGCCGCCGCGTCGACGACCGAAGCGCCGCTGACGCCGGGGATCGGCGCCTCGCGGGACGGATAGATCTCGGTGACGAGCGCGACGTCGGCGCCCGTGAGCGCCCGTCCGAACTGCCGCGCGAAATCGCGGGTGCGCGAGTAGAGGTGAGGCTGGAAGAGCGCGACGATCCGGCTCTTCGGGTGGACCTGCCGGGCCGCCGCGAGGGTCGCCGCGATCTCGGTCGGGTGATGGGCGTAGTCGTCGACGACCCGGATCCCTTTCCTCTCCCCCTTCGTCTCGAACCGGCGCGCCACGCCGTCGAAGCGCGCCAGGGCCCCCGCCGCTACGGAGAACGGGATCGAGAGCTCGCGCGCGACGGCGAGCGCGGCGAGCGCGTTCTTGACGTTGTGCCGGCCGGGAAGGGGGAGGAACGCTTCTCCGGCGAACTCCGGCTCGTCGCCCGCGACCGTGAAGCGCGCCCCGGAGGCGTCGAGCGCCAGGTCCCGGGCGCGCAGCGAAGCCTGCGGCGATTCGCCGTAGGTCACCGCGCGCCGCGAGAGGCGCGGGAGGAGCTCGCTGGCGTTCGCATCGTCGAGGCAGACGAAGACCGCTCCGTAGAACGGAACGCGGTTGGCGAACGCGGTGAAGGCCGTCATGATCTCCGCGAGATCGTGGTAGCAGTCGAGGTGGTCCTCCTCGACGTTCGTCACGACCGCCAGCACGGGCGTGAGCTCCAGGAACGAGCGGTCGTACTCGTCGGCCTCGGCGACGAGCCAGTCCCCCTTGCCGAGCCGCGCGTTCGTTCCGAGATAGTGCGCGCGGCCGCCGACGAGGATCGTCGGATCGAGGCCGGCGTCGGTGAGGATCGCGCCGATCATCGATGTCGTCGTCGTCTTGCCGTGGGTCCCGGCGACGGCGATCCCCTGCTTCAGCCGCATGATCTCGGCAAGCATCTCGGCCCGCCGGATGACCGGGATTCCGCGCAGGCGCGCCCGGCGGACCTCTTCGTTGTCCTCCGCGATCGCCGAAGTGATCACGAGGAGATCGGCGCGGTCCAGATGAGAGGGGTCGTGGCCGAGGTCGACCGGGATCCCGAGCGAGGCGAGGCGGCGCGTCGTCTCGGACTCCGCCGAGTCGCATCCGGAGATCGCCAGCGGATACGACAGCAGGAGCTCCGCGAGGCCCGACATCCCGACGCCGCCGATCCCCACGAAGTGGATGCGGGAGAGCTTCAGGAATCTCATGCCGCGATCTCGAAGAGCAGGTCCACGATCCTCGCCGCCGCGTCGGGCTTCGCGAGCGTCCGCGCCGCGTCTCCCATCCGGCGGAGGCGATCCGGGTCGCCGAGGAGCTCCGCGATCGTTCGGGCGAGCGTCGCGCCGTCGATGTCGGTCTCCGCGATCACGACGGCCGCGCCCGCCCTTTCGAAAACGCGGGCGTTCTCCTCCTGGTGCGCGTGCGTGGCGGCCGCGAACGGCACGAGGATCGACGGCCGTCCGGCCGCCGCGACCTCCGCGAGCGTGAGCGCCCCGGCGCGGGCGACGACGAGATCGGCGCGACCGAAGGCCTCCGCCATTTCGTCGACGAAGGGGACCGCCGTGATCGCCGGGTACGGGCCGAGGGCGGCCCGGACGTTCTCCAGCTCCCGCTCTCCCGTCTGGGCCGTGACTTCGACGCCGGCGGCGAGCGCCGGAGCGGCTTCGACGATCGCGCGGTTCAGCACGCGCGCTCCCTGGCTCCCGCCGAAGAGGAGCACGCGCCGGCCCCCCGGCGGCGCCGGCACCCGGAAGAATTCCTCGCGCGCGGGGTTTCCCGTCCACACGCACCGCCCGGCCAGCCGCCGACACGCCGCTTCGAATCCCGCCGCCGTGACCCGCGCCATGCGCGCGCCGAGGCGGTTCGCGATTCCGGGGACCGAGTTCTGCTCCTGGATCATCGCGGGAATGCGGCAGAGCCGGGCGGCGGCGACGACCGGGAGCGACGCGTACCCGCCGACGCCGAGCACCGCCGAAGCGCGCTCGCGGGCGAGGATCCGCCGCGACTGCGCGATTCCGGCCACGAGATCCGAGATCGCCCGCGCCTTCGCGAGCGGACCCCGCCCGACGAAGCCGGAGGCGGAAACGAACTCGATCGGAAAACCCTCGCGCGGCGCGATCACGGCCTCGAACCCTTTCCGCGTGCCGACGAAGAGGATCCGCGCGGACGGCCGGCGGCGGCGGATTTCGCGCGCGACCGCGATCGCCGGGAAGACGTGGCCTCCCGTTCCTCCCCCCGCCAGCACGAAGGTTCCGTTCTCATTCGGCATCTCACGTGACGTGCTGCGAGACGTTCAGCAGGATCCCCGCGGCGAGACAGTCCGCCACCAGGGACGAACCCCCGTACGAGAGGAACGGCAGCGGGATCCCTTTCGTCGGGAGGAGCGTGAGCACGACGCCGAGGTTCATCGCGGCCTGGAGGACGATCATCGCGGTCGCGCCCGCGGCGAGATACGCCAGGTGCGGCTCGGGCGCCCGGCGCGCAGCGCGCAGCCCGCGCCACGCGACGATGCCGAAGAGCACGATCACCCCCAGCGCGCCGAGGAACCCCAGCTCCTCCCCGACGATCGCGAAGATGAAGTCGGTGTGCGGATACGGCAGGAAGAAGAGCTTCTGCCGCGACTGGCCGAGGCCGTTGCCGGTGATTCCGCCGGTCCCGACCGCGATCAGCGACTGAGCCGCCTGGAAGCCTCGCCCGAGCGGGTCCGCCTCCGGATGGAGGAACGCGACGAGGCGCTGGCGGCGATATCCCGCCGAGAGGACGAGGAGCGCCAGCACCGGAATGCATCCGGCCGCGCCGATCGCGAACCAGCGCAGCGGCGCTCCGGCGAGGTAGAAGAGCGCCGCGGCGACGAGGAGGTACGAGGTCGCCGTCCCGAAGTCCGGCTCGGCCAAAACGATCGCCGCCGAGAGCCCGAGGAAGCTCGCGGCGGGAAGCACGCCGTGGACGAAGTCGTCCAGGCGCTCGCGCTTCCGGTCGATCTGGTACGCGAGGAAGAGAACGAGCGCGACCTTGAGGAACTCCGCCGGCTGGAGCGTGAGCGGCCCGAAGACGAGCCAGCGGCGCGCGGCGTTGATCGGCGGCCGGAAGAGGACCGCGACGCACAGGAGGAGACACAGGGCGAGCCCCCCGTACACCACCGCGGGGTTGCGGAAATGCCGGTGGTCGACGCGCGAGACGACGAACGCGAGCGTCAACCCCACGATCAGCGCCGCGAGCTGCTTGGCCAGGTACCGGTAGGGGTTCCCGAACATCCGGGCCGCCTCGGGCGCCGACGCGCTGTAGATCATCACGCAGCCGAGGAGCGCGAGCGCGAGGAACGCCGTGAAGAGGATCTTGTCGGAGGCGAGCTTACGCGCCATGCGCCACCCGTCCGAGCACGAGGCTGCGGAAATGGTCCCCCCGCTCCTCGTAGTTGCGGTACTGGTCGAAAGACGCGCACGCCGGCGAGAGGAGAACCGTGTCGCCCGGCCGCGCCGCGGAGGCCGCGAGGTCGACCGCCCGTTCCATGTCGCCCGCGCGCTTCGTCTCCACGCCGGAGATCGAGCGCTCGATCTTCTCCGCCGACTGCCCGATCGTCAGGACGACGCGCGCCTTCCGCGCGACCGGCGCGGCGAGGATCGAGAAATCGCTCCCCTTCTCCGATCCCCCGAGAATCAGCACGACGCGCCCGTCGGGATATCCCGCGAGCGACTTGACGACGGCGTCGGGATTCGTCCCTTTCGAGTCGTCGACCCAGGCGACTCCTTCGGCGACGGCCACGAGCTCGGTGCGATGGGGCAGTCCCGCGAACCTCGTGAGCCCGGCGCGGATCGACTCGGCCGACGCCCCCGCGAGCTCCGCCGCGGCGGCCGAGGCGAGCGCGTTCTCGAGGTTGTGGAGGCCCGGCAGGGCGACCTCGGAGACTCCGCAGATCCGCCGGCGCGCCTCGTCGATCCCCGACCACAGGTAGCCGTTCTCCGCCCACACGCCTCCGTCGACGGAACGGAGGGTCGAGAACCCGACCCGTCGCGCCGGAGGGTGAAGGCCGGCCGATCCGCGATCGTCGTCGTTGACGACGGCCGCATCGCCCTCGCGCTGGTTTTCGAAGATCCGCGCCTTCGCGGCCGCGTAGGCGGCGAGGCTCGCGTGCCGGTCGAGATGGTCGGGAGTGATGTTCGTCACGACGGCGACGTCCGCGCGGAACCGCTCGATCGTCTCGAGCTGGAAGCTCGAGACCTCGACGACGAAGTGCCGGGGCCGCCGCGAGGAGCAGAACGTGGAGAGGGCCGTCCCGATGTTTCCCGCGAGCGCGACGTCCCGGCCGTCCCGCCGCAGGATCTCGGCGATCCAGGTCGAGACGGTCGATTTTCCGTTCGTCCCGGTGACCGCGATCCAGCGGTTCTCCCCTTCCGCCTCCTCCTCGATCAGGCGCCAGGCGACCTCGAGCTCCGAGACGACCGGGATCCCGCGCCGGCGGGCCTCCGCGGCGACCGGATGAGAGAGCGGCACTCCCGGAGAGATCGCCAGGAGATCCGCCCCGTCGAGCATCGAGGAGTCGGCGCCGTCGGAGAAGAGAACGACGCCGGCCGTCTCCAGGGCGCCCGTCGGGTCGATCTCGCGGCGGGCTCTCCGGTCCCCCGCGGCGACGGCGATCCCGCGTGCGGCGAGCGCCGCCGCGAGGGCCGTTCCGCTCCGCGCGAGTCCCAGGATCGCCACGCGTTTCTCCCTCATCGCAGCTTCAGCGTGGAAAGCGCGAGCATGGCGAACAGCAGCGCGAGGATCCAGAAACGGATGATGACGCGCGGCTCCGCCCACCCGGCGAGCTCGAAATGATGATGGATGGGCGCCATCCGGAAGATCCGGCGCCCCGTGAACTTGAAGGAGGCCACCTGCAGGATCACCGAGCCGGCTTCCATCACGAAGAGTCCCCCGACGATCGCGAGGAGGATCTCCTGCTTGGCCAAGACCGCGACGATGCCGATCGCGCCGCCGAGCGGGAGCGATCCGACGTCCCCCATGAAGACGTCCGCCGGGTGGCAGTTGAACCAGAGGAAGCCGAGCGCCGCCCCGACGATCGCACCGCAGAAGACGGCCAGCTCGCCCGCCTCCGAGACGAACGGCACGCGCAGGTAGTGGGCCACGACCGAGTTCCCGGCGATGTAGGTGAGGATCGCGTAGGTTCCGGCCGCGATCCCCGCCGCGCCGATCGCGAGCCCGTCGAGACCGTCGGTCAGGTTCACCGCGTTCGAAGATCCGACCACGACGATCGAGACGAAGGGGACGTAGAGAGCGCCCAGGTCGACCCATTTCTTGACGAACGGGAACGTCAGCACCGTGGAGAGCCGCGGCGCCTGCGGCCAGTGCTGGATGACGAACGCCGCGGCGAGCGCGAACGCGAACTGCAGCACGAGCTTGCGCTTTCCCGTGAGGCCGCGGCTGTGCTGGCGCCGGACCTTCGTCCAGTCGTCGAGGAATCCGACCCAGCCCAGCACGGCGGTCGTGCCGAGCGCGATCCACGTGTCGCGATTGCCGAGATCCATCCAGAGGAGGGTCGCGGCGAAGATCGCGCCGAGGATGAGGAGCCCTCCCATCGTCGGCGTTCCCGCCTTCTTGTAATGCGATTCGGGCCCTTCCTTCCGGATGAACTGCTTCAGCTGCCATGACTTCAGCTTGCGGATCGCCCAGGGGCCGAGCCAGAGGGAGAGGACGAGCGCCGTCACCGCCGCCATCGCGGTGCGGAAGGTGATGTACCGGAACACGTTCAGTGCGGGGAACGCGGAGCGGAGCGGATAGAGGAGCGCGTAGAGCATTCAGCGTGCCGCGTTCCGCAGGAGGTCGGCGGCGACGTCGAGCCGCACTCCGCGCGATCCCTTGATCCAGACGACGTCGCCGGCCGACAGCTCCGGTCCGAGCGCCGCGGCGACCTCCTCCGCGCGCTCGAGCCAGGTCACCTTCCCGGAGGCGATTCCGGCCTCGCGGGCGCCCCGCGCGATCTCCGAGGCGAGGGGGCCGACGCAGAACAGCCGGTCGACGCGCGACGCGGCGAACTCGCCGAGCTCGCGGTGCCAGCGCGGCCCCTCGGCGCCGAGCTCGCGCATCTCGCCGAGAACGGCGATCCGGTGGCCCGGCGCGGCCGAGCCCGCGAGCGACTCGACCGCCGAACGCATCGCGGACGGACTCGCGTTGTACGAGTCGTCGACGATCTCCGCTCCCGAGGCGTGCCGGAAGATCTCGCCGCGCCGCTCCGGGGGGGAGAACCTCGCCATCGCCGCCGACACGTCGGCGGGGCGGAGGCCCCACGCGAGCGCGATCGCGGCAGCGCAGAGGCAGTTGGCGACCTGGTGGAGACCGGGGATCAGAAGGCGCACGCGGGACGTCTCGCCTCGCATTGCGAGCGTGAACTCGGTCCCGGCCAGCCCCTTCGGCGCGACGTCCGACGCGGCCACGTCCGCGCCCGGAGCGCCGAACGTCACCGCCGGGCCTTCCCAGCGGTCCGCGCGCGCGGCCAGGCGCGGATCGGCGGCGTTGTAGACCAGGGTTCCGCCGGCGGCGATCCCTTCCGTGATCTCCCACTTCGCGTCGGCGATCCCGTCGACGGAGGCGAAATTCTGGGCGTGCGCGGCGGAGACGTTCGTGATCGCCGCGACGTCGGGGCGGAAGAGCCGGGAAAGGAGCGAGATCTCCCCTTTGGTGCTCATCCCGAACTCGCCGCACACCGCTTCGAGACCCTCCGGAAGGCCGAGCACGGCCATCGGGAACCCGATCCCGCTGTTCGAATTTCCGGGCATCCTCCCGGTGCGGAACCTCCGCGCCACGATCGCGGCCGCCATCTCCTTCGTCGTCGTCTTGCCGACCGAGCCGGTCACGGCCGCCAGGCGGAAGCCTTCCTGCGCCCGCTTCTTCGCGGCGAGCGCCTGGAGCGCCGCGAGCGGGTCGGGCACGACGAAGAGCGGGAATTCGCCCGGAATTCCGGGCGGCACGCGCGCGACGAGCGCCGCCGCCGCCCCCCGCCGGGCCGCCTCCGCGACGAAATCGTGCCCGTCGGCGCGCGCGCCGGGCAGCGCGACGAACAGGTTTCCCGGCTCGACGCGGCGGGAATCGACCGCCACCCCCGAAAACGTCAGATCGGCCGGCGGGGCGATCCCCCACGTCGCGGCCGCCTCGCGAGCGGATACCTTCACGACGACACCCGGCGCGCCGAGCGCACGCACTCCGCGGCGACGACGCGATCGTCGAAAGGATACTCGCGTCCGGCGACCACCTGGGAGGTCTCGTGGCCCTTGCCGGCGATGACGACGACCGAGCGGGAGTTCGCGAGCTCGATCGCCTGCGCGATCGCCTCGCGCCGGTCGACGAACTTCAGGTACTTCGACGCCCCGCCCGCGACGAGGCCGCGTTCGACCTGCTTCAGGATCTCCGCGGGGTCTTCGCCGCGCGGATTGTCCGACGTCGCGATCGGGATGTCGGCGAGCTCGGCGGCCGCCCGGCCCATCGGCTCGCGCTTTCCGGGATCGCGGTCGCCTCCGCAGCCGAAGACGAGGATGATCGTCCGGTCCGTCAGCTCGCGCACGGCCGAGAGGAGCCGCCGGAGGGCGTCCTCCGTGTGCGCGTAGTCGACGAGTATCGTGTATTGTTGTCCCGCCTCGACTCTCTCCATGCGTCCCGGCGCTCCGGGATTGGCGGCGAGTTCGGCCGCCGCCGCGGCGGGCGGAATCCCGAGCGCGTCCGCGGCCGCCCAGGCCGCGAGCAGGTTCTCGACGTGGAAGCGGCCCACGAGCGGACTCTCGATCGCGGCGCTCTCCCGCGGCCCCGCGGCGCGGAGACGCGTGCCCTCGAGCGAGACGCGGACGTCCTCCGCGCGCCAGTCCGCGGCCGGATCGCCCGCCGGAGAGAACGTCACGACCGGAGGCGCGAGCCGCGCCGCCATCGCGCGCCCCCACGGATCGTCGACGTTGACGACCGCGGGCGCCCCCGGCTTCCTCAGCCCGAAGAGCCGCTCCTTGGCGGCGCCGTACTCCTCCATCGTTCGGTGGAAGTCGAGATGGTCGCGGGTCAGGTTCGTGAAGACCGCAGCGTCGAACCGCACGCCCGCGACCCGCTGGAGGGCGATCGCGTGGGAAGAGACCTCCATCGCGCACGCGCGGACGCCGTCCTCGACCATGTCCGCCATCATGCGCGCGAGCGCGTCCCCCTCGGGCGTGGTGCGGGGCGCGGCGAGCGACGTCCCCTTCCACCCGTATCCGACCGTCCCGATGAAACCGCTCTCCCCGAACGCCCGCCGGAAGATTCCGGCCAGAAGCATCGCCGTCGTCGTCTTCCCGTTCGTCCCGGTGACGCCGGCGAGGACGAGCCTTTTCCACGGGTCGCCCAGCGCCCGCTGGCTCCAGACCGCCGCCGCGAGGCGCGGATCGGCCACCCGGACCCACGGAACCGGGAAGTCCGCGGGACGCGGCCGGTCCGAGGCGACCGCCGCCGCGCCGAGGCGGACCGCGTCGACGGCGAAAGCGAGCCCGTCCGCGCGCTCTCCCGCGATCGCGACGAAGAGCGATCCCGGCGTCACGCGCCGGGAATCGGAAACCACCGAAGAGATCTCGGGGTTCGAGGGGGGTTCGACGGAGAGGGCGAGCTCTTGGATGATTTCCTCGAGCTTCATGGAGAGGACGACGATTCCGACAGCCGGATCCGGCAGGTCATCCCGGGCTGGATGGCCGTGCCCGACGCCGGGCTCTGCTCGACGACGAACCCGGAGCCGGAGAGCTGCGCCGCGACGCCGCGACGCGAGAGCTCCGCGATCGCCCTCCGCGCCGGGAGTCCCGAAAGATCGGGCATCTGAGAGATCGGCGAAGCGGAAGCCGATCGTCCGAGCGACGCCGCCACGACGCCGGAGGCGAACACGGGCGACCGGCCGGCGACGACGATGGGCGGCGCGGCCGGAGGCGCGGGGACCTCGGAGCCGTCGGGCGGGACCTCGAGAATCGCCATCGCCCGCGCGAGGATGCGGGAGAAGATCGGGGCCGCCACTTCGCTCGCGAAGTACTGCCCCCGCGGCTCGTCGACCGTGACGACCAGCACGATGCGCGGGTGATCGGCCGGCGCGTAGCCCGCGAACGTGGCGACGTACTTGTCTCGCGCGTATCCGTGACCGATCGCCTTCTGCGCGGTGCCCGTCTTTCCCGCGACGACGTATCCGGCCACCGCCGCGCGTCTTCCCGTGCCCTCCGCGACCACGCCCTTCAGGATCGTGTTCATCGCCGCCGCCGTTTCGGCCGACAGGGCCCGGTGCGGGGCGGAGGCCGGCGGATACCATTCCTGGCCCGTGGCGTCGACCGACTTGCGGAGGATTCTCGGCCGCACCCGAAGGCCGCCGTTGGCGATCGCCGAAAGGGCGACGCCGAGCTGGATCGGCGTGACCGAAACCTCCTGGCCGAACGAGATCTCCGCGTTCGAGAGCCCGCTCCACCGCGAGACGTCGCGCAGCAGGCCGCCGTTCTCGCCGGGAAGGTCGATGCCCGTCGGAACCCCGATCCCGAGGGCGCGCGCCGAATCGAAGAGCCGCCGCGGGCCGAGACGCAGGCCCACGCGCACCATCCCGACGTTGGACGACTTCGCGATCACCTCGGACAGAGGAATCACGCCGAAGCGCTCGTGCTCGGCGTCGTGGATGACGAATTTCCCGATCTGGATCGATCCCATCCCGCAATCGACGGGATCGGACGGGCCGGCGACTCCGGCCTCGATCACGGCGGACCCGGAAACCACCTTGAAGACGGAGCCCGGCTCGAAGCTGTCGGAGATGGGACGGTTCCTCCAGACCGACGGCGGGAAGTCTCCGTAGCGGTTCGGATCGAAACTCGGCACCGTCGCCATCGCCAGCACCTCGCCCGTGTCCGGGTCCATCGCGACGGCGCTCGCGTCCTTCGCGCCGGTCTCGGCGAGCCCGGCGGCGAGCTCCTTCTCGGCGACGTACTGGAGGTCGCGGTCGAGCGACAGGGACAGAGAAGCGCCCGGCTCCCCTTCGTGCCCGGGAACGGGCGTGAGCGCGTACTGCTCCTGCCGCGCGTCGCGGGAGACCCGCATCTCCCCTTCGCGACCGTGGATCATCGACTCGTACTGGAACTCGAGCCCGGCGAGGCCGCGGCCGTCGATGCCCACGTAGCCAAGCGCGTTGCCGGCGAGCGCCTCGTTCGGGTAGGAGCGCCGGAGCTCGGGGAGGAGGCCGATCCCGGCGAGCTTCATCGCCTTGAGCTTCGCGGCGGCGCCGTCGTCGATCTTCCGGGCGATCCAGACGAATCCCTTTTCCGACGAGAGCTTGCGCGCGATCTCCGAGGGGGGGACCCCGAGCACGCGGGCGAGCGCGGCCGCGGCGGCCGCGGGATCGCGGACCTTGTCGGGAACGGCGAAGACGGACGCCGCCTCCACGGAAACGGCGAGCTCGCGTCCGCGCCGGTCGAGGATCGAGCCGCGCCGCGGCGGGAGGACGATCGTCCGCTCCTGCTGCTGGCGCGCCCGGGCGCGATACGCGTCGCCGTGGACGATCTGGACCTGGACGAGGCGGAACGCGACGACCGAGGCCCACGCGCCCAGGACGGCGGCGAAGATCGCGGCGCGGGCGGGGCGCAGGGCGTTCACGGCTTCGGCTCCGCGGTGAACGCGTAGATCTGGCCCGTTCTCGGCGGAACGAAACCGGCATCCGAGGCGAACTTCCCCGTCCGCGCGGGCGACGTCGCCGAGGCGAGCCGGGCGAGGAGCTTCTGGCGGTCCTCGAGGAGGCGCGCGACGGTCCGCCGGTCGCGATCGATCGCGTATCCCGCCTGGACCGTCTGCAGGTGGAAGCGCGTGTAAGCCAGCAGGGCGAGCGCGACCGGCAGGATGGCGGCGACGAGCACGAGGAGTTCCTTGCCCCGGCGTCCGTCCCGTTCGCGGGCGACGCGCGTGTTCTCGACGCGCTTGAACTGGGCGTACGACACGCTCACCGCGCTTCTCCGATCTTCTCCGCCGCCCGAAGGCGCGCGCTCCGGGAGCGAGGATTGGCGGCGACCTCCGCCGCGCTCGGACGGATCGGGCGGCGCGTCACGACGCGGAGCACACGGCGGCCGCCGCAGACGCAAACCGGCATTCCCGGAGGGCAGAGGCACCCGGCCGATTCGCGGCGGAACGTCTCCTTCACCTCCCGATCCTCGAGAGAGTGGTAAGCGAGCACGGCGATCCGTCCTTCGATCGCCAGCCGCTCGACGGCGGTCTTCAGGAAGCGCGCGAGCGCGGCGAGCTCCTGGTTGACCTCGATCCGCAGCGCCTGGAAGACGCGCGTCGCGGGATCGATCTCCCCGCGCCGGCCGGTCACCCCGGCCACGATCGAAGCGAGCCGGCGCGTGGTATCGATCGGCTCACGGGCGCGTTCCTCGACGATCCTCCGGGCGATCCTGTGGGCCATTCTTTCCTCCCCGTACTCGCGAAAGATCCGGCTCAGCTCCGCCGCGGACGCGTTCGCCACGACGTCGGCCGCGGTGGAGCCGCCGGGCCCCATGCGCATGTCGAGAGGACCGTCGCGGCGAAACGAGAACCCGCGGCGAGCCTCGTCGAGTTGCATCGAAGAAACTCCGAGATCGGCAAGAATCCCGCGCGGCCGCCCGCCGGAGGAGGCATCGAGCGCGTCGCCGAGATCGGCGAAGTTTCCGAGATGAAAATCCACGCGGCCGCCGAATCGAGCCAGCCTTTCCCGCGCGCGCTCCAGCGCCTCCGGGTCGCGATCGATCGCGAGGACCCGGACGCCGGCATCCGCCTCGAGGAGCGCCTCCGCGTGCCCTCCCGCGCCGGCGGTCGCATCCACGAAGAGGCCCGGGCCGGGCGAGAGGACCTCGACCGTCTCGCGGAGGAGAACGGGAACGTGCGGAGCACCCATGTCGACCTAAAGCAGCAGCTTCGAGAGTTCGTCGTAGTCCTCCACCGTGAAGTCTTCGGCGGCGAGCCGGTCGCGCGTCGCCGCGCGGTCGGTGACGACCAGGTGATCGATGTTGCCGGTGACGACGACGTCGCCGGCGAGCCGGGAGGTTTCGCGCAGGATCGCCGGCAGGAGCGCGCGCCCCTGGCCGTCCATCCGCTCCTGCTTTCCGAAGTAGTTCACGCGCTCGAGGAACTTCATCTTCGAGCGATGGACCGCGGGCGCCGCGGCGAGACGTTCCTCGATGCCCTGCCAGACCGGGAGCGGATAGACGAGCGCATCCCGGCCGTGAATCGACGTCACGAACAGATCGGCGCCGAACGCTTCTTCGATCTGTCGTCGAAAAACGTTCGGAATCTTGAGCCGGCCTTTCTCATCGATAGAGGCCGGTGCACTACCCCGAAAGCGATCCATACGGACCACTCCTATCCACTTTTAACCAGAAAGAACCACGGCCATGTTAGGAGTCTGCGTCCGTAACTGTCAAGAAGATTTAAGGGTTAGGTCGAGATCGCGGCGCAATGAAGGCGTAACAGGCTTCGGTCCTGAAGCCGTCGGTCTCGAGTCTGGCGGCGCTCCGCTCCGGCATCCTAATTCGTGCCCGGGGTCGCAGACTCGCAATGGCTCGCCGTCGCGCCGCGCGTCCCTCCGAGAGCGAAAGCTGGCGACGAGAGCATCGCAACGGTCGCTTCCGACGGGGGCCCCGCAGCGGTCGAGGCTTCTCCTTGGAGCCCCGGAGGACACGGCGCGATCAGTCTCCGCGAAGTAACCGAGCGGAGGAGGATTACGCCGTGGGAGCCGCCGCGGTTCCAGCGGAGCGCGCCGCGCGGCCGACGGCGGAATGCCAGTCGCGCGTCAGGTCGAGCCAGAAGGCGAGGCCGCGGAATTCGCCGTACCTCGCGTAGCGGCGCGCGATGGATGGCTCGAGCGAGCCGCGGCCCGGATGGAGCTCGCGGTACTTCGTCCGCGTCCAGGAGTCGATCGCGAAGAAGTCGTGACGGCCGATCAGCCGGAGCAGCCCTTCCGCGGCATACGGCCCGAAGCCTCTCTGCGCGAGGATGCGCTCGCGGATCTCTCCGCTCTCCCGCCGCGGGCTTTCCCATTCGGCGAGATCGATCTTCCCGGACGCGACTCCGCGCGCGAAAGCGAGAAGCGCGCCCGTCCGGTAACCGGAACGGATCGCG
>DASTIQ010000236.1 GCA_035717485.1 Thermoanaerobaculia bacterium
GCTCGGAAAGGCGGCGATGCCGCCGAGCGCGAGCGCCGAGATCGGACGGACGTATCCCGCCGCCGGCGTGACGGCGACGAGCCCGACCACGATCCCCGTCGCGGCGCCGACCGCCGTCGCCCGCCCGGTGCGCGACAGGTCGAGGATCGTCCAGACGAGGAGCGTGGCGATCGGAGCGAGCAGCGTGTTCACGAAGGCGAGCGCCGCCGCGCCGTTGGCGGCGAGCGCGCTTCCGCCGTTGAACCCGAACCAGCCGAACCACAGGAGGCCGGCCCCGAGGAGCGTGAACGGCACGTGATGCGGAAGAACCGCCTGGCGGGCGAAATCCTTCCGCGGCCCGAGCACGAGGCATGCCGCGAGCGCGGCGACCGCGGCGTTGACGTGGACGACGGTCCCTCCCGCGAAGTCGAGCGCGCCGAGGCCGGCGAGCCATCCGCCCCCCCAGACCCAGTGCGCGACCGGTGCGTACACGAAGAGCGACCAGAGCGCGATGAACGCGAGATACGGACCGAAGCGCATCCGCTCGACGACCGAACCCGAGATGAGAGCCGCCGTGACGATCGCGAACGTCGCCTGGTAGGCGAAGAAGAGCAGGTGCGGGATCGTGCCCTTCGCTTCCAGACCCACGCCGGCCAGGAACGCGTTCCGGAGATTCCCGGCGAGCGCGCCCCCGCCCGAGAACGCGATCGAGTAGCCCGCGAGCGCCCAGGCGACGCCGACCGCCCCGAGCGCGCCCACGCTCATCATCATCGTGTTCAGCGCGTTCTTGGATCGGACGAGGCCGCCGTAGAAGAAGGCGAGGGCGGGGGTCATCAGGAGCACGAGAGCCGTCGAGAGGAGGAGCCAGACCGTATCGGCGCTTTTCATGCCTCCGCAGTATAGCAAGCCTGGAGCCGTGTGATCATGAATTTTTGCACTTCATGCAGTAAAACGTGATCATCATCCAGACTAATCGCGATGATATTTGCGCTTTGACACGTAATTCGTGCACTTTATGCAGAAGTATCCGATCACTTCGGCCGCTCCTGCAGGCCCTTCGGGATCGCGATCCGATCGACGACCAGGAAGACCGCCTCGACCGCGAGCGCGAGGAGGGCCGCCGGAATCGCGCCCTGGAGGATCGTCGCGTGGTCGTTGAGGTTGAGCCCGGACAGGATCGGCTCCCCGAGTCCTCCGGCGCCGATCAGGGCGGCGAGCGTCGCGGTTCCGACCGCAATCACCGCGCTCGTCCGGATTCCGGCGAGGATCGTACGCGACGCCATCGGGAGGTACACGCGGACCAGGCGCGCGCCGGCGGGAAGTCCGAGCGCTTCGGCCGATTCCCGGATTCCCGGGGGGACGTCCTGGAGACCGGTCGCGGTGTTCCGGACGATCGGGAGGAGGCTGTAGAGGAAGAGCGCGACGACCGCGGTCGCGGGCGAGATGCCGAGGAAGGGGATCGGAACGAGCAGGGCGAGGAGGGCGAGAGCCGGAACGGTCTGGATCGTCCCCGCCGCGGCGAGGATCGTCCGGGCGGCCCATCCGCGCCCGGCCGCCGCGATGCCGAGGGGAATGCCGGCGAGGACGGCCAGCGCGACGGAGACGGCCACGAGCTCGACGTGCCGCGCCGTCCAGCCCGCGATTTTCCGCGCGGCCGAGGCCTCCGCGACGGCGGGTCCCCCGAAGAAGGCGTCGGCCGCCCGCCCATAATCGCGGGTGCGCTCCGCCTCGGCGTTCAGCCGGGTCATCTCCGCCTGGTCGATCCTCCCGGCGAGCCCCCGGAGCGCGGCCACGGCGGCGGGCGCGAGGGATTCCCGGTAGAGGAACACCGCCTCGTACCGGGGGAAGAACCCGAGTTCGTCGCGGAGGACGACGAGATCGTTCTCCGCGATGCGGGCGTCCGTCGAATACGCGTCCTTCACGTCGATCGCCCCGCTCGCGAGCGCCGCGTATCCGAGCGCATGGTCGATCCCGCGAACGTCGAGGGCCAGCCCGTAGCGATGCGCGAGAGGCGCCCACCCGTCCCGCCGCCCCAGGAATTCGTGCGTGAGGCCCGCCTTCAGATCCGGATGGCGCCGCAGATCGCCGATCGTCCGGATCCCCAGGCCCCGCGCCCGCTCGCGGCGCATCACGAGGGCGTAGGTGTTGTCGAAGCCGAGCGGATCGGTGATCCCGATCCCGGCCTGCGCGAGGCGCGGCCGGAGCGCGGCAACCGATCCGCCGGCCGGCTCGCGGACGATCTCCTCGGCGATCGTTCCCGTGTATTCGGGGTACGCGTCGATCGCGGCCGAGGCGAGCGCGCGCCACAGGATCAGGGTTCCCCCCATCCCCTGACGGTGCTCGGCCGGGATGCCGCGGGCCGCGAGCGCCCGCACGGCGATCTCCCCGAGCACGTACGACTCCGTGAACTTCTTCGACCCGATCCGGACCGGCGCTCCTTCCGCGGCTCCGGTCGCCGGCGCCGCGGCCGCGGCGGCGAGCAGGATCCGGAGCGCGGTCCCCGCTCTCCTCAAGGCGGAACTCCGCGCTGGGCGTTCACGAACGCCCGGACGAACGGAGTCGCGGGCGCGCGCCGGAAATCGTCGAGCGCCCCGTCCTGGACGACGGCGCCGCGGTCGAGCAGCACGAGCCGGTCCGAGAGGTAGGCCGCCTCCGCGAGGTCGTGCGACACGAGCACGACCGTCGGCGCGACGCGGGTGAAGACCTCCCGGAACTCCTCCTGGAGCTCCGCCCGGACGAGCGGATCGAGCGCGGCCATCGGCTCGTCGAGGAGGAGGATCTCGGGATCGAGGATGAGCGCGCGCAGGAGGCCGGCGCGCTGGCGCTCTCCTCCGGAGAGCTCGGACGGATACCGGTCGAAGAGGGCGGAGGGCAGCCGCACGAGCGCGGCGGTTTCCCGCAGCCGGCGATCGAGCTCGTCCGGAGGCCGGCCGAGGTGGCGTCCGAGGAGGAGCGCGTTTCCGCGCACCGTCAGGTGCGGAAAGAGTCCCCCCTCCTGGATCACGAATCCCGTCCGGTGCCGAAGCTCCTCGAGGCGCGACGCCGTGAGGGGCGTTCCGCCGATCCGGACCTCACCGGCGGTCGGAGACACGAGGCCGACGATCAGCCGGAGGATCGTCGACTTCCCGGAGCCGGAGCGGCCGATCAGGGCGGTCGTGCGCCCCGCGGGGAACGAGAGCGTCGTCGGTCGCAGGGCGACGGCTTCGCCGAATCGCTTCTCGACGCCGACGAGCTCGATCGCGGGGCGCAATCCCGCGATTATACGGACCGGAGCGGGGGCGGCGGAGCGGCGCAAAAAAAGAACGCCGGGCTTTCGCCCGGCGCCCTCATCGAACGGGAGATGGCTTCAGGCGGCCTTGCGGCGTCCGAAGCGAACCGCGGAAGCGCCCGCCAGAGCGAGCGCGCCGAGGAGCGCCACGAGCGGAGTCGAGCTCGCCGTCTTCGGGAGCGTCTTCGCTTCCGGAGCGGGGGCGGGCCTCGTCTCTTCGGGAGCCGGAGCCGGCGCCGGAGCGGCCTCGGCGACCGTGTGCTCTTCGCGCTCGGTCGTCGCCGGAGCGGCGGTTTCCGCCGGAGGCGTCGACTCGGCCATCGTCGAGGTCGAGACGGTCGGGGCCGGGGTCTGCGTCATCGTCACGTCGCCCCCCGTCGTCGCGGAGGCGGTCTTCTCGGCGCCGTAGGCGAACTTCTCGCCCCATTCGTCGCCGGGATAGAACCACGTCGCGACGGCCGGGTGGCCGTTGGCGGTCGTGTAGGTGAACTGCGTCTGGTTGTCCGAGGCCTGGTGGCTGTCGAGGCTTCGACGTTCCCGCGACGCGATCACGGTGCCCATGGTCTTGTTGTCGGAATTTCGCGTGACGACGACCTGCACCTTCTCGGCCTGGAAGTCGTTCACGTGAAGCGTGTAGGTGCCCGGGTCGAGCAGCACGCTGCCGACCATCGTCGGCTCCGAAACCGTCAGCTGGGTCGTTCGCTGGACCGAGCCGGCTCCCTGGGCCATCGCGATCGCCGAGATCCCGAGACTGAGCAGTAGAGCGGTGAAAATCCGTGTAGGCTTCATGGGCGTTTCTCCTTCAATGCACGGGAAATGCAAGCCCCGCGCCAAGGAAACGGCGTTTTCCCTCGTTTCTCGGGTCAGGGAAGGCGACGCACCGCGAGCATCGTCAGATCGTCGTAGCGCTCGGCGTCGGCGACGTGCGCCCGGACCTCGCCCCCGACCCGGTCGAGGAGCTCCGCGGCCGTTCCCGGACCGAGCAGGGCGAGCATCCGGTCCCGTCCGAAGAAGCCGGCGGCGCCCTTCGCATCGGTCACGCCGTCGGTGTACGCGAACAGGGTCTGACCCGGAGCGATCGAGGCGCTGCCGACGGCATAGGCGGATTCCGGGAGCATTCCGACGGCCGGTCCGGTCGGCGAGAGCTCGGCGGCGACGCCTCCCGACGCGGAAAGCACGAGGGGCCCCTCGTGTCCGCCATTGACGTACTTGATCTCGCCCGTGGCGGCATCGGCGACGGCGAAGAAGACCGTCGCGAACATGTTGGCCCGGCCGTGCGTCCGCGCGATGTAGTCGTTGGTCCCGACGACCGCCCGCCGGACGACCTCCTCCGAATCCGCCGCCGCGGCCGCCGCCTCCGCCGTCGAGCGCAGGAGGCTCCGGAAGAGCGCCATGAAGAGCGCGGCGCCCACCCCCTTGTCGCAGACGTCGGCGATCGCGAGCGCGATGCGCCCGCCCGGCAGGAGAAAGGCGTCGTAGAAGTCGCCGGCGCACTGGCGCGCCGGCTCGAAGAGCGCCGCGATCTCCCAGCCGGACGGCTCCGGCAGACGTTCGGGGAGGAAGGTCGCCTGGATGCGCCGGCCGATCGCGAGCTCCCGTTCCATGCTCTCCGCGTAGAGCCGCTCGCGGTCGCGGAGCCGCTTCTTCTCGAGGGAGGCGCCGACCCGCGCCTTCAGCACGACCGGATTGAAGGGCTTGGGCAGGTAGTCGTCCGCCCCGAGCTCGATGCAGCGGGCGACCGTCTCGGTTTCGTCGCTCGCGGAGATCATGACGACGGGGGTGTTCCGGAGCTCCGCGTCCTGCATCCATTCGGCGAGAACCTGGCGGCCGTCCAGCTCGGGCATCATGACGTCGAGCAGCATCAAGTCGTACTTCGCGGCCCGCCCGCGTTCGAGCGCGCGGCGGCCGTTCTCGGCGACGTCGACCGTGTAGCCCTGCCGCACGAGCCGGCGCGCGAGCATGTCCCGGTTCATCTCGTTGTCGTCGACGACGAGGATCCGGGCGGGAAACTCGGCGGCGCTCACCGGCGCGCGCCCTTCATCCGCGCGAGGCGCCCGTCGCCGGCTCGGCGAGGAGGCGCCGGAGGTACGGCAGCTGCTCCTCGGCCGCGCGCTCCCCCTCTTCGATGATGTACGGGATCTTCTCGGTGTCGAAGAGCCGGATCCGCTGGGAGAACTGCGGGATCACCGGAATGACCTCCGCGTGGTGGGCGAGGTTGTGGAAAGCGAACCGCGACTTCAGCAGGTTGTTCGTCATGATGCTCGAGAGCTGGAACGAGAACCGCGCCGGGGAGCGGATCGCGGTCTGGTACGGGCTCTCGAATCCCATCGCGACGATGATGTCGGCGCCTTCGCGGATCGCGACCCCGACCGGGAGGGGATCGGACATGAACCCGTCGATCAGGAGACGCTCTCCGATCTTCCACGGACGGAAGATGAACGGGATCGCGATCGACGCGCGGATCGCGTCGACGACGTTCCCTTCCGACAGGACGACCTGTTCGCCCGTGTGGAAGTCCGTGGCCGTGAGGTGGAGGGGCGTCGGCATCGCCTCGATCCGCCTTCCCCCGAAGACGTCCTGGAGGCGGCGCATGACGAGGCGGTCGTTCTTCAGGCCGAAGTCCTCGCTGAAGCCGAAGATTCCCGGAAGGATCGCCCGCAGCAGGGAAGGCGTGTGGCGGCGGCTCGTGATCTCCTGCGTCCAGAGCTCCCGCGTCATGCGCACCGCATCCTCGGTCTCGAATCCGGCGGCGAGGAACGTCGCGTAGATGCTCCCCCCGCTGCAACCGACGACCATGTCGACGGCGATGTGCTCGCGCGCGAGGACGCGCTGCATCCCGAGCGCGGCCGCGCACTTCACGCTTCCCGACCCGATCACGAGCGCGATGCGGCGGCGGGAAGGGGCTGGAGCGCTCATCCGACGAAGCTCCCGACCGCGGCTTCGACGGTCGCGAACGCCTTGAGGATGCTCGTGAATCCCGAGAGATCGAGGACGCGCTGGACGTCGGGACGGATCGCCGCGAGACGGAAGTCGCCCCCCTGCTGCCGCGCGTCCTTCAGCGCCCCGAGGAGCGCCCGGAGGCCGGCGCTGCTGATGTATTCGACCCCCGCGAAATCGGCCACGAGGCGGATCCGGCCGGCGCGCACCTGGGCGCCCACCGCGTCGGAGAGGTCTCCGGCGGTCAGCCCGTCGACGCTCCCGCGGATCGCGACGACGCTGATCGGGCCCGATTCGAGGATCGCGATCTCCATCTCTACCCCTCCGTGCCGTCCCGAGGCGCGGCTTCGGTCTTCTTGACGAGAGTCAGCCGGTTGCCCGCGTCGGGGCGCGCCTCGTACCGGACCTCGTCGACGACGCTCTTGACGAGATGCCACCCGAGGCCGCCGATCCGGCGCTCCTCCCACGAGGCGTCGAGGTCCGGCGAGGGAGCGTCGTCCGGCGAGAACGGCGGCGCGAAGTCCGTGATCGTGACGACGAGGCGGCTGCCGTCGCCGGAGACGCTCACCTCGATCGGACCGGGCTCGCCGCCCGGATAGGCGTGGCGCATCAGGTTCGTGCACACTTCCTCGACGGCGAGGCGCAGCGAGAAACAGGAGGAGGCGTCCGCACCCGATCTCTCGCACGCGTCGCGGACGAAGTCGACGAGCTCGGGAAGATGGTCGAGGGTGCCCGGGCGGCGAATCACCGCCGCGCTCCCCCCGCCGGCGTCCGCCGTCACGGAGAGGCCGCCGGGCGCGAGAGCAGCGCCTCGATCTTGCGCAGCAGCCGGTCGAGGTCGACCGGCTTCGTGTCGAAGTCGTCGCAGCCGGCCGCGAGCGCGCGGTCGCGATCGTCGGCCATCGCGTGCGCGGAGAGCGCGATGATGGGGATCCCCCGCGTCGCCGGCACCGCCTTGATCTGCCGCGTCGCCTCGAAACCGTCGAGGATCGGCAGATTCAGATCCATGAGCACGAGATCGGCGCTTCCCGCCCGCGCGACCGCCTCGCCGCCGTCGACGGCGCCGTCCACTTCGTATCCGCGGCGCTGGAGCCGCCGGGTGAGCATGTCCCGGTTCATGTCGTTGTCTTCGACGAGCAGGATTCGGCTCACGTCAGTCCTTCGAAGGACCGGTCTTCCCGGCGAGCGCCCGACGCCGTTCCTCTTCCTGCTCGACGAGGGCTCGGAAGTTCACGCGGTGGATCGACGTCGCGTCGCCTTCCTCGTTCCCGACGTCGGTCGGCAGCCGGACCGTGAACGTCGACCCCTTGCCGTACTCGCTTTCGACGGAGACGTCGCCCCCCATCATCTGGCAGAAGCGCTTCGACAGCGCGAGGCCCAGCCCGGTTCCCCCGTATTTCCGGGTCGTCGCCGCGTCCGCCTGGGAGAAGGCCTGGAACAGCTTCCCGAGCTGCTCCGGGGTCATGCCGATCCCCGTGTCGCTCACCCGGAACGTGATCCAGTTCCCCTCTCCGTCGGTCTCGCGCGCGACGACCAGGGCGATTTCCCCTTTCTCGGCGAACTTGCTCGCGTTCGAGAGGAGGTTCAGGAGGATCTGCTTGAGCTTCGTGACGTCTCCCTTGAGCGAACCGAGCGAGGGGTCGCAGCGCACGACGAAGCGGTTCCCCTTCTTCTCGACGAGCGGAGCGGCGGTCGACGCGACCTCCTCGACGAGCTTCGCGATCTCGAACGTCTCGACGAAGAGCGACATCTTGCCGGCTTCAATCTTCGAGAGGTCGAGCACGCTGTTGATGAGCCGGAGGAGGTGCTTTCCCGACGTCCGGATCTTCTGCAGGTCGGCGACGAGGTCTTCCGGGTCGCCTCCCGCGGCCTCTTCCTCGAGGAGCTCGCTGTATCCGATGATCGCGTTGAGCGGCGTCCGGAGCTCGTGGCTCATGTTCGCGAGGAAGGCGCTCTTGGCCCGATTCGCCGCTTCCGCCGCCTCTTTCGCCTCCTCCGCCGCGGCGCGCGCCTGTTCCACCTGCCGCGCCTGCTCTTCGAGCTGGACCTTCTGGTCCTGCACCGCCTGCTTCGTGCGGAGCACGCGCTTGGTCTGGAGATACGAATGGAGCGCGAAGACGGTCGAGAAGCAGACGATCGCGAGGACGCTGAAGACCGAGGTCACCGGGCTCGACTCGAGGTTCAGGTGGAGGCCGAAGGCGAGGACCGAGACGGCGGCGCCGGCGATCATCGCGCCCAGGCCCCGCAGAGACAGCCGCAACCCGCCGATCGAGAGGTTCGCGGCGTTGACCGACGTGAGGAACGCGATGCACGGAAGGAGGGAGAAACCGGTGAGGGCGGCGAAGAATCCGATCATGAACGAATCGACGAGCATGCAGCGAAGCTCCGCCGCCTTGCTGTCGCGGCTCCGCATCCCGATGAGATACGCGGCATGCGGCCACATGAAACCGTAGACGAACGCGAGCGCGAGGAAGCCTCTCCCGCGCCCGGCCGAAACGAAGAACGACTCCATGACGAGAAAGACGACGAACGTCGCCGGGATTCGGACGAAATAGTCGAGACGGACGATCGGATGGACCGAGCGGGCGGGGCGCGCGTCTTCCCGCGGCGCCGGCGGGAGCGCCGTGTCGGCGGGTGCGGCGGTATCGCTCATCGACGCGGCTTCATCCAAGGATCGACTCCGGATGATACCTCCGCCGCACGGCGGCGGGAACGGCCATGCGTCGGGGCGGCCGCGGCCGGTGACGGCGTTTGCTTCGAGGCAGGGAGCCGATGCCGGCGCGCCGGGCTACGCGTCGGCCGAGGCGGTCTTCTTGCGCCTCTTGTGGTCGTACATCCACGCGTCCGCCTGGTCCATCAGGTCCTCCAGACGCGCGCCGGTGTTCGGATCGGAATAGGCGAGTCCGACCGAGAGCGACAGCGGAACCGGATCGATCCCGGCGAGATTCTCGGCGTCGATGTTGCGCTGCAGGCGATCCACGATCGCGCGCGAATCCTCGAGCCCGCTCGCGAGCGAGAGGATCGCGAACTCGTCGCCGCCGAGGCGGGCGAGGATGTCCGACTCCCGGAACGTCCGACGGAGCGTCCGCGCGGCCTTCTTGAGGAGGTTGTCCCCCTGCGCGTGGCCGTAGGCGTCGTTGCACTCCTTCATTCCGTCGACGTCGGCAAAAAGGAGGAGGACGGGCTCGTTCAGCCGTCCCGCCGTCTTGAGCTGCTGCTCCGCGGCTCCGAGGAATCCTCTGCGGTTGAAGAGACCCGTCAGGTCGTCGCGGATCGAGAGCGCCTTCGCCTCGGCGAGCAGACGGCTGCGCTCCATCGCATATCGCAACGACCGGACGAGGATGTCCCCGTTGATCTCGTTCTTGAGCAGGTAGTCCTGGACGCCCGCCTTCGCGTTCTCCTCCGCGAGCTGATCGTCGTCGATCCCGGTGAGGATCACGATCGGAACGTCTCCGGCGACCTTCTGCAGGGTGCGGGGCGCGACGGCGCCGCGCGCGTCGGGGAGATTCAGATCGAGGAGGACGACGTCGAAGTGGCGCTCGTCGATCGAGGCGAGCGCATCGGCGAGGCGCGTGACGTGGGTGACGCGAAAGCGGGAGCCGCTCGCGGACGTGAGGGTTTCCCTCAGGCCCGAGGCCAGCGGCTCGTCGTCTTCGACGAGGAGCACGTCGTACGCTCGCGAAGGAGCGGCCCGATCCTCTCGGGGGGTGGAGCTCATGACCGAAGAGGGAGCAAATTCGATACCACCGCCGGATCGGTTCGCGACCTCCCGGCGCCCGGCGCGCGAAGCGCCGGAAAGCCTCGACGGAACGGTGAGAATCGGCGAGGGTCCCGCGCCCGGACCGGGCCTTGCCGCCGGTCCGCGGTCGATCAGCCGGCCGGGGTCCCCGAGTCCGCGGCGCGAACTTTCTCCGCCGGCCGGGACGGACCGGAGGCGCGCTCCGCGTCGGTTCTGTGGGCGCGGACGATCAGGCGCTGCGGAGCCTGGCCGATGTAGTCGAAGGGATAGCAGGTGATGAGCGTCAGCGTCGGGTCGGGGGTCGGATCGAGGACGGCGACGTCGGTCACGTCGACGACCTGGATCCGATCGACCGCGTAGTGGAAGACTCCTCGGGGCGTCGTGACCGTGATCGCATCCCCCTTGCGCACGCGGCGCAGCCCCTTGAAATACCCGTACCGGTGCGCGGCCAGGGCGACGTTTCCGGTCGGGCCGGGAACGGCCGTCCCCGGGACGTGGCCGACCGCGACGCGGAGCGTGTCGTCGTCGGCTCCCTCGCGGATCGTTCCGGAGACGCCGAGGCGCGGAATGTCGATCCGGCCGTCGACGAGCGGCGGAGAAGCGTGGGCGGCGGCAGCAACGGCGAGGAACAGAAGGGTACCGAGATTCCCGGGGGAGAGTTTCATTGCGGCGGAGGATACCGCGGCGCGCGAGCGCTTGCACCGTCCAAAAGTACAGGAGGGCTCGCGCCTTCCCGGGGCGGAGAACGGAGAGCGGCTCCGACCCTCCGTCGGCGGCCTCGCTGCGATGTCCGATTTCCGCTAGTCGAATGCCGCCCCTGTGCTTCAATAGCGCGCATGGCACTCGACGCTTCCACCTGCTACCGCGCTCTCGCCGCCCGCGACGCCCGCTTCGACGGACGCTTCTTCACCGGCGTCACGACGACCGGGATCTACTGCCGTCCCGTGTGTCCCGCGAAAACGCCGCACCGCGAGAACGTCCGGTTCTTTCCCTGCGCGGCCGCGGCCGAGAAGGAAGGATTCCGGGCCTGCCGCCGGTGCCGTCCGGACGCCGCGCCGGGAACGCCGGCGTGGGCGGGGACGTCCGCGACGGTCGCGCGCGCCCTGCGCCTGATCTCCGACGGAATCCTCGACGAGCGCCCGGTCGAGGCGCTCTCCGGCCGGCTGGGCGTCGGCGAGCGCCACCTCCGCCGCCTGTTCCGGCACGAGCTCGGCGCGTCCCCCGCCGAGATCGCCGCGACGAGGCGCATCCATTTCGCGCGGCGCCTCCTGCGGGAGACCGAACTTCCGGTCGCGGACGTCGCTTTCTCGGCGGGATTCGGAAGCATCCGGCGATTCAACGAAGCGTTCCGGGAGGCGTTCGACTGCACTCCGGGCGTCTACCGGCGGACGAGCGAAGATCGCCCCGCGGCGGATCGCGACCTCACGCTGCGACTCCCCTACCAGCCCCCCTATCGGTGGGGCGACCTCGCCCGGTTCCTCTCGGCCCGCGCGATTCCCGGGGTCGAGTCCTTCGAGAACGGCGTCTACCGGCGTTCCTTCACCGACGGGGAGTTCGCGGGAGCGCTGGAGATCCGGCCCGCCCGCCGGGACGACGCCCTCGAGCTGCGGGTTCCTTCGGTCGGCGCATCGGAGCTGCTCGCGATCTCCGCCCGCGCGCGCCGCCTCTTCGACGTGGACGCCGACGTCGCGACGATCGCCCGCGATCTCGCCCGGGACCGCGAGCTCGCCCCCGACGTCCGCCGCGCGCCGGGAATTCGGGTTCCGGGCTGCTGGGACCCGTTCGAGATCGCCGTCCGCGCGGTCCTCGGCCAGCAGGTGACGATTTCCGCGGCGACGACGCTCGTCGGCCGACTGGTCCGGGCGCTCGGAAGGCCTCTCGCCGTCCCCGCCGGAGCCGTGACCCATCTCTTTCCCCGTCCGGCGGACGTCGCCGGTGCCGACCTCGGCGGAATCGGCGTTCCGGGGCGGAGGGCGGCGGCCCTCCGGGCGCTCGCGGGCGCCTTCGCTCGGGGCGAGATCGACGCTCTCGCGGCGCGGGGCGTCGACGCATTCGTCGAAGGACTGACGCGAATTCCGGGAATCGGGCCGTGGACGGCGCACTATGTCGCGATGCGCGCCCTGTCCGAGCCGGACGCGTTTCCCGCGGGAGACCTCTGGCTCCGCCGGCTCGTCGTCCCCGGTTCGACGCTCTCCGAGGCGGCCGTGGAAGAACGTTCCGCGGCGTGGCGTCCCTGGCGGGCCTACGCCGCTTTCTACCTGTGGCGCCGCGGCGCCGAGAAAAAGGAGAGAACCTCATGGAAATCAGCGAACTGAACGTCGATTCCCCGCTCGGTCGGCTCCGGCTCGCCGCGACCGACGCCGGGCTCTGCGCGATCCGCTTCCCCGGCGGATCCGAGTCCCGCTCCCGCGCGGACCTGAAGGTCGCGCCGAACGCCGCCCGCGAGGAGCTGCTCGACAGAACGCGACGGGCGCTCGACCGATACTTCGCCGGTGCGCCCGAAGACTTCGCGGAAATCCCCCTCGATCCGGGCGGTACGGCCTTCCAGCAGCACGTCTGGGACGCTCTTCGCGCGATTCCGCGCGGAGAGACCCGTACTTACGGGGAGATCGCGGCGGCGGTCGGCCGGCCGCGAGCCGTGCGGGCGGTCGGAAGCGCGAACCGGGTCAATCCGATTCCGATCGTCGTGCCGTGCCACCGCGTGATCGGAAGCGACGGCGCGCTCCGGGGATACGCCGGACGGCTCGACCGGAAGGAGTGGCTCCTCCGCCACGAGCACGCGCCGGGCGCGACCGGCTCGGGAAGGGAGCAGCCGCCGCTCTTCTAGCGCGCATCCTGACGTGGTCATGGCGCCAGACGCGAGCCGCACGGCCTTGCGGGCGGTCCCGGGGCGTACGGCGCGGCTCCGCGCCCGACGGCTCAGGCGGCGAAGCGGCGGACGGTGTCCACGAGCTGCCGGGGCGTGTACGGCTTCTTCAGGCAGAAGACCGCGCCGAGCGTTTCCGCTTCCGACTCCGCGTTCCAGTCGGCCGTCG
>DASTIQ010000237.1 GCA_035717485.1 Thermoanaerobaculia bacterium
GTCCACTATCTCCACCGGAACCACCGCACGGGATTCAAGGCGGGCGCGCTCAAGGAAGGATTCGAGAAATCGACCGGCGAGTTCCTGTTCGTCTTCGACGCCGACTTCGTCCCGCCGCCGACCTTCGTGCACGACACCATCGATTTCTTCTCCGACCCGGAGGTCGGGATGGTTCAGGCGCGGTGGGACCACCTGAACCGCGACTTTTCCCTCCTCACCCGGCTGCAGGCGATCCTCCTCGACGGGCACTTCGTCGTCGAGCACACCGCGCGGAACCGGAGCGGCCGATTCTTCAATTTCAACGGCACCGCCGGGGCGTGGCGCCGGACGACGATCGAGGAAGCGGGCGGATGGAACTCCGACACGCTCACGGAGGACATCGACCTCTCGTATCGCGCCCAGCTCGCCCACTGGAAATTCGTGTATTTGAAGGACGTCGTCTCCCCCGCCGAGGTCCCGGTCGACATCAACGGGTTCAAGACGCAGCAGCACCGGTGGGCGAAGGGCTCGATCCAGACCGGCCGGAAGCTCCTGCCCCGGATCTTCCGGAGCGCCTTCCCTCTGCGCGTGAAGATCGAGTCGTTCTTCCACCTGACGAACAACTTCTCCTACCCGCTCGTCATCGCCCTCTCGATCCTGGTGTTTCCCGCGATGATCATCCGGCACCGGCTCGGCTGGACGCCGATCATCCTCCTCGACTTCCCCCTCTTCTTCATCTCGACGTCCTCCGTGATCCTCTTCTACGTCGCGTCGCAGAAGGAGATCAGCCCCCGATGGGTCCGACAGCTCCGGTACATGCCGATGGTCATGTCGCTCGGGATCGGGCTCGCGGTCAACAACGCCCACGCCGTGCTGGAAGCCGTTCTCGGCCGCGTCGGCGAATTCCGGCGAACCCCGAAGTATTCCGTCGGAAACCGGCCCGACGACTGGAAGAGGAAGGCGTACCGGACCCGCGTGAACGCCTCGTTCGTCTTCGAGATCACGCTCGCCGTCTATTTCGCGATCGCGATCGGAATCTCGCTCGAGAAACGGATCTATCTCGCGATTCCGTTCCTGATGATCTTCTTCTCCGGCTACTTCTACATGACGATGCTGACGCTTTCGCAGCAGTTCGCGCCGCGGCTGCCGCGCCTTTCCGCCGCGTCGACGCATTCCCCCGCGCTCGCTCCGGTCGCCGAAACGCGGCCGGACTGAGACCGTCGCGCCGAAGCGGTCGAGGGCTTGAGCCCGAGCCGCGAAAGGCCGCCCCACGGATAGTCTCCCGAGTAATCGCAGGGAGGAGGTCCGCGCGGCGGGAGCCGGAACGATCCGAGCTCCGCGAGCGTCGTTCCGGCGATTCTTCTCGGGGCCCTCATTCGGCCGGCGGGGGCGCCGAAGCGGTCGAGGGCATGAGCCCGAGCCGCGAAAGGCCGCCGCGTGGATAGTCTCCCGAGTAACCGCAGGGAGGAGGTCCGCGCGGCGGGAGCCGGAACGATCCGAGCTCCGCGAGCGTCGTTCCGGCGACGGTCAGAACAGCAGGAAGAGCTTCATCAGGAGCCACGCGACGCCCGCCGTGAGCGGGAGCGTGAACGTCCAGGCGAGGAGGATGTTCCGGGCGACCCCCCAGCGGACCGCCGAGACCCCCTTCTGCGCGCCGACGCCCATGATCGCCGACGAGATCACGTGCGTCGTCGACACCGGAAGGCCGAAGTGCGACGCCGTGAGGATCACGGCCGACGCCGAGGTCTCGGCGGCGAATCCCTGGTAGGGCCGGAGGTGGATCATCTTCATGCCGAGCGTGCGGATCACTTTCCGCCCGCCCGCGGCCGTGCCGATCCCCATCGCGAGCGCGCAGGCGCCGATGACCCACGTCGGCACGTCGATCTTCGAGAGCTTCCCGGCGGAGAACAGCGCGAGGGTCACGATTCCCATCGATTTCTGCGCGTCGTTGCTCCCGTGCGAGAGCGCCATGAATCCGGCCGACACCATCTGCGCGCGGCCGAAAAGGGAGTTCACCCGGGAGGGGGCCGACCGGGCGAAGAGAACGATCACGACCCAGATCACGAGGAGTCCGATCGCGAAGCCGAGGATCGGCGAAACGAGGAACGACTCGACGATCTTCAGGATCCCCTTCCCCTTGAGGATCGCGAATCCGCTCTGCGCCACCGCGGCGCCGATCACGCCTCCGACGATCGCGTGCGACGAGGAGACGGGCATTCCGATCCAGACGGTGATCGTGTTCCAGACGATCGCCGACAGGAGCGCCGCGAGCGTCAGGAGCTGAGTCACCTGGTGCGGATCGACGATGTCGCCGCCGATCGTCTTCGCGACGGCGGTCGAGAGGAAGGCGCCGGCGAAATTGAGGATCGCCGCCATGATGATCGCCGCGATCGGCGACATGACCCGCGTCGAGATCACCGTGGCGACGGCGTTGGCGGAATCGTGCCACCCGTTCGTGAAATCGAAGAGCAGGGCGAAGGCGACCACCAGGAAGACGAGCGGCGGCAGCCCGAGGATCATCAGGCGGTCTTGAGAATGAGGCTTTCCAGGACGTTGGCGACGTCCTCGCAGCGGTCGGTCGCCGCCTCGAGGGTCTCCAGGATCTCCTTCTCCTTGATGAGGAGGATCGGATCGCGAACCTCGTCGAAGATCCGGGTGAGCCCCTCATGGAGCGCCTTGTCCCCTTCGTTTTCCAGGGAGTGGATCTTGATGCACGCCTCGATGATGTGATCGCGCTTCAGGACTTTCCCCACGGATTCCTGGAGGATCTCGGTCTGGCCGATGAGAATCTTCGAGAGCTCGGCGGCGAGGGGGATCGGGGCCTGGATCTTGTAG
This sequence comes from Thermoanaerobaculia bacterium, assembly GCA_035717485.1. Classification (NCBI taxonomy): domain Bacteria; kingdom Pseudomonadati; phylum Acidobacteriota; class Thermoanaerobaculia; species Thermoanaerobaculia bacterium. The sequence goes on from DASTIQ010000237.1 coordinate 2,815, forward strand.
AGCGTCAGCCGGGCCGCCGCCGCGTCGATGTTGTCGAGGACGTCGTCGAGCGACGATGCGAGCGCGTGAATGTCCTCGCGATCGAACGGCGTGACGAACACCCGCGCGCTCTCGTTGAAGATCCGGTGCGTGAGCTCGTCCCCCTGGTGCTCGAGCGACTTGATCTTCTCGACCCGGGCCGGGAGGTCCGAAAGGGTCGTCAACGCCTCGTTGAGCACCACCGCCGCCTCGCACGACACCCGCGCCTGCGAGGCGAACAGGTCGAAAAAGAGACGATCGCGCCGCGTCATGCCGAACATGTCGCGCGGAGCGTATGCGAAGGCATTCGCGACTTCAAACGAATTTGATGCCGCGCTCAACGGCGCCCCGATGGATGAGCCGCGCGACAAGGGGCGATCGTCCCCTGCCCTTCCCGCTGCGAACATGGAACAAGGCTGACCGCAATCGGCGCGGCCAGACGTGCTGGAAGGTGGGCGCGGAGGCCCGAGCCCGCGGCCGCGGCGTACTCGGACGTACGTTAAGGCCGCGGGTCGAGCCTCGGCGCCCGCATAACGGCGCGTAGGGTCCGCGCCCGCATAAAATAGGGTTTTGGAAACGCTCACCGTCACCGAGATCTTTCGCTCCCTCCAGGGCGAATCGACCCACGCCGGCTTCCCCTGCTCCTTCGTCCGTCTGACCGGCTGTTCGCTGCGCTGCGTCTGGTGCGATTCGGCCTACGCGTTCGAGGGGGGAAGGACGATGTCGATCGAGGCGATCGCCGCCGAGGTCGAGGGGCACGGAACCCGGCTGGTCGAGCTGACCGGAGGCGAGCCGCTCGAGCAGGAGGGGGCCTATCCGCTGATGACGAGCCTGCTCGACGCGGGTAAGAAGGTGCTCGTCGAGACGGGCGGACACGTTCCGCTCGACCGGCTCGACCCGCGCGCGATCGCGATCGTGGACGTCAAAGCGCCCGGAAGCGGCATGTCCCGTTTCAACCTCGACGAAAATCTCGACCGGCTCCGCCCCGCCGACGAGCTGAAGTTCGTTCTCGCCGACCGCGCCGACTTCGACTGGGCGATCGAACGCGTGGCCGCGCGGGACCTCGACGCGGCGCGCGCGGTGACGTTCTCTCCCGTCTGGGAGGACCTCCCGGCGGCCGATCTCGCCGCCTGGATCCTCGAAAGCGGGCGCGACGTCCGCCTCGGGCTTCCCCTCCACAAGATCCTCTGGGGGGACGTGCCGGGGCGATGAGGGCGGTCGTGCTGCTCTCCGGCGGCGCCGACTCCGCGACCTGCCTCGCGCTCGCCCGCGCGAAGAAGCGCGAGGTCTACGCGCTCTCGTTCGACTACGGACAGCGCCACCGGATCGAGCTCGCGTTCGCGCGACGCCTCGCCCGCCGCCTCGGCGCCGCGGAGCACCGCGTCGTCCGCGTCGACCTGCCGGGAAAGGCGAAGTCGGCGCTCACGTCGCGGAAGATCGCGGTTCCCAAGGGGGGCGTCCGGCGCGGGCGGATTCCTCCGACGTACGTCCCGGCTCGCAACGCGCTTTTTCTCGCGCACGCGCTCTCGTGGGCGGAGGCGGTGGGCGCCCGGGAAATCTGGATCGGCGCGAACGTCGTCGACTACTCGGGCTATCCCGATTGCCGTCCGGCGTTCCTGCGGGCGTTCGAGCGAATGGCGAATCTGGGAACCGCCGCCGGTGCTCGGGGAGCGAAGTTCACGATCGTCGCGCCGCTCCTGAAGCTCTCGAAGACCGGGATTTTCCGGCTCGGCCGATCGCTCGGGATCGATTTTCGGTGGACTCTTTCTTGCTACGATCCGGGGGTGGGGGGAGACGCCTGCGGAAAATGCGACTCCTGCCGGATTCGACAGCGCGCCGAAAAAGCCGTCCAAAGCCTCCCCTGAAATCCCAATGAAAGCGATGTTCTTGGCAAAGCTGTAGATAAAATCTTAGTGTATATAGTCAGATTTTCAGAAAAAACACTTGACATGTAGATACTAAGGTTCTAGACTTGCCGGTGAAATGAGATTCGACCAGTTCACCGTCAAGGCCCAGGAGGCCGTCTCCAACGCCCAACGACTGGCCCGGGACGTGGGGCACGCCGAGCTCACGCCCGACCACCTCCTGAAGGCGCTGCTCGAGCAGAAGGAGGGAATCGTCCTTCCGATCCTCGCCAAGCTCGGCGCCGATCCCGAAGCGATCTCGTCCGCCCTCGACGCGTCGCTCTCCCGCCGCTCCAAGGTGTCGGGCGCTTCGGCCGATGCGCAGATGTCGCCGTCGCTCGTCAAGGTCTTCGACAAGGCGTTCGAGATCGCGCAGAAGTTCCAGGACGAATACGTCTCCACGGAGCATCTGCTCCTCTCCCTCGCCGACGCGAAGGGCACGGAAGCCGCGAAGGCCCTCGTCGCCTCGGGCGCGACCGAATCGGCGCTCCTCTCGGCTCTCAAGGAAGTCCGCGGTTCCTCGCGGGTGACCGACCAGAACCCGGAGGACAAGTATCAGGCGCTCAAGAAGTACGCGCGCGACCTCACGGAGGCGGCGCGCAAAGGGAAGCTCGACCCGGTGATCGGGCGCGACGACGAGATCCGCCGCGTCGTGCAGGTCCTCTCCCGGCGCACGAAGAACAATCCGGTGCTCATCGGCGAGCCCGGCGTCGGAAAGACGGCGATCGTGGAAGGCCTGGCGCTCCGGATCCGCTCGGGCGACGTCCCCGAAGGGCTGAAGAACAAGAGCGTCGTCGCCCTCGATCTCGGCGCGCTCATCGCGGGAGCGAAGTACCGCGGCGAATTCGAGGACCGGCTCAAGGCGCTGCTCAAGGAAGTCGAAGAGGCGGAAGGACGCGTCATCCTCTTCATCGACGAGCTGCACACGCTCGTGGGAGCGGGCGCTTCCGAGGGGTCGATGGACGCCTCGAACATGTTGAAGCCCGCGCTCGCCCGCGGCGAGCTCCGCGCGATCGGGGCGACGACGCTGAACGAATACCAGAAGTACATCGAGAAGGACGCCGCCCTCGAGCGCCGGTTCCAGCCCGTGTACGTCGAAGAGCCGACCGTCGAGGACACGATCGCGATCCTCCGGGGACTCAAGGAGCGCTACGAGGTGCACCACGGCGTCCGCGTCACCGACGCCGCGATCGTCGCGGCCGCGCAGCTTTCCCACCGCTACATCACCGACCGGTTCCTCCCGGACAAGGCGATCGACCTGATCGACGAAGCCGCCTCGGGCCTCCGGATCGAGATCGACTCCCTCCCGACGGACATCGACCAGATCGAGCGACGGATCGTCCAGCTCGAGATCGAAAAACGCGCCCTGACGCGGGAAGAAACGCCGGCCGCGCGCGAGCGGCTCGCGGCGATCGACCGCGCGCTCGCGGAGGAGAAGGAGAAGTCTTCGCGCCTGAAGGTCCGCTGGCAGAACGAGAAGAACGCGATCGGCGAGATCCGGAAGCTCAAGGAAGAGATCGAGCACGCGAAGGCCGAAGCGGAAGACGCCGAGCGCGCGGGCGATCTCGAAAAGGCGTCGGTGCTCCGATACGGGAAGCTCCGGGACCTCGGCGGCCGGCTCGAGAAGGCGAAGGACGCGCTCGCGGCGCTCCAGGGGGGCGCCCCGATGCTGAAGGAAGAGGTCGACGAGGAAGACGTCGCGAAGGTCGTCGCGAAGTGGACCGGGATCCCGGTCTCGCGAATGATGGAAGCCGAGAGCCAGAAGCTCCTCCAGATGGAGTCGCGGCTGCGGCGGCGCGTCGTCGGGCAGGAGGAAGCGGTCACCGCGATCTCCGACGCGGTCCGGCGCGCTCGCGCCGGACTCTCCGATCCGAACCGGCCGACCGGTTCGTTCATCTTCCTGGGGCCCACGGGGGTCGGCAAGACCGAGCTCTCCCGCGCGCTCGCGGAATTCCTCTTCGACGACGAGAACGCGATGGTGCGCCTCGACATGTCGGAGTACATGGAGAAGCATTCCGTGTCACGCATGATCGGCGCTCCCCCGGGATACGTCGGCTACGAAGAGGGAGGCCAGCTCACGGAGGCCGTCCGCCGCCGGCCGTACAGCGTCGTTCTCTTCGACGAGATCGAGAAGGCGCATCCGGAAGTCTTCAACGTCCTCCTCCAGGTGCTCGACGACGGGCGCCTGACGGACGGCAAGGGACGGAACGTCGACTTTCGCAACACGGTCATCATCATGACGTCGAACATCGGCTCGGAGTGGATCCACGAATACGCGGATCGGGACGAGACCGAGATGAAGGCGAAGGTGACGGAGGCGCTGGCGCGGCACTTCCGGCCGGAGTTCCTGAACCGCATCGACGACGTCGTCGTCTTCCACCGCCTCCGGGAGGAGGAAATCGCGCGCATCGTCGAGATCCAGCTGGGGCGCCTCGCGCGGACCCTCGAGGGTCGGGGCCTGCGGCTGGCGTGGACTCCCGCCGCCGCACAATGGCTCGCCCGGCGCGGCTACGACCCGGTGTACGGCGCGCGCCCGCTCAAGCGGGCGATCCAGAAGTCGGTCCAGGACGCGCTCGCCCGAATGGTGCTCGGCGGACAGCTCACCGGCAAAGCCACGGTCGAGGTGGACGTCGCCGCCGACGGGGAGTCGCTGCGATTCACCGAGCTCCCCGCGAGTTCGCCCGAACCCGCCGCCGAACCGGTTTCGGCGGCTCATCCATAACCCCACCAACCAAAGGAGGAACGAACATGAACGGAATCACGCGATGGGACCCCTTCCAGGAGCTTCAGACCTGGAGCGAGCGCATGGGCCGGCTCCTCGGCTCCGAACGCACTCCGGCGCGGCGCGGCGCCGAAGAGGAAGGCCTCGCCTACGGAACCTGGATGCCTCCGGTCGACATCCTCGAAGGGAAAGACAAGATCCAGCTGAAGGTCGAGCTCCCCGGATTCAAGGAAGACCAGGTGAACCTCACCGTCGAGGACGGGCTCCTCACGATCCGCGGCGAACGAAAGTTCAACCGCGAGAGCAACGAGGAAAACTACCACCGGATCGAGCGCTCCTACGGCACGTTCGTGCGCTCCTTCACGCTTCCGAACAGCGTCGAACAGAACCGGATCCAGGCCACCTTCGCCGACGGCATCCTGCACATCGACATGCCCAAGCGCGAGGAGACCAAGCCCAAGCAGATCCCGATCAAGGCGGGAACCGCCGAGGCCGGATCGGGAGCGAACCGGAAGAAAGAGATCGACGTCCACAAGTCCTGAAGGAATTCTCCGCGGAGTGCGCGGGTTTTCCGGTTCATGAGACAGCGGCTCGGACTCTTCGGGGCGGCGGCCTTCGCGGTCGCCGCCCTTTCCTCGACGGGCGGGATCCGCGGAGCGACGCCGCCCACCCGGCGCAACGAAGTCGTCGCGGTCGTCGAAAAGGTCTCCCCCGCGGTCGTCAACATCTCCGCCGAACAGACGGTGCGCCGGCAGCAGACTTTCTTCGACGAGTTCTTCGGGGAGTTCGACGCCGGGCCGCGCCGATACAAGACGAAGTCGCTCGGGTCGGGAACGATCATCACGGGCGGCGTCATCCTCACGAACGATCACGTCGTTTCCGGCGCCTCGAAGATCATCGCGACGACCAAGAGCGGGCAGGAGTACGAGTGCGACGTGGTCGGAGCGGACCAGGACAACGACCTCGCGGTGCTCCGGATCCGGGGAGCCCGGCCCGGCCTCCCGACGATCCCGATGGGCACGTCCTCCGATCTCCTGATCGGCGAGACCGTCATCGCGATCGGAAATCCGTTCGGCCTCTCGAACACGGTGACGGCCGGCGTCGTCTCCGCCGTGGGCCGCACGGTCCCGGAGGAGAACCGCGAGCGCGTCTTCACCGACTTCATCCAGACCGACGCTTCCATCAACCCGGGCAACTCCGGCGGACCGCTCGTCAACGTCGACGGGCAGCTGATCGGGATCAACACCGCGATCGTGGGCGGCGCCTCGGGAATCGGATTCGCGATCCCGGTCGACCGGGCGAAGCGGATCGTCGACGACCTCCTGCATTACGGCTCCGTCCGCCCCGTCTGGATCGGGGTGCGCGGCCGCACCGCTTCTTCCCGCCTCGGCGGCGACGGGAAGCCGATCGGCTACCGGGTGACGCACGTCGAGCCGGGATCGCCCGCCGCCGCGGCGGGGGTCGCGAAGAACGACGTGATCGTCGCGGTCGACAACCGGCCGGTCGAGACGAAGAACGACCTCGACACGATCCTCTCGAGCGTCACGCCGGGGAAGCTCATCATGGTCTCGGTGCGGGCCGGCAGCGGCGTGCGCCGGCTTCCGCTGCGCGTGTCGGAGCCGCCGGCGGGACTCTGGGCGAGGCTCCTCCGCGACGACGTCGGAATCGCGGTCACCCCCGCGCGCGGCGCGCTTCGGATCACGCGCGTCGACCGCGGCTCCCCCGCCGACCGCGCGGGCCTGGCGCCGGGCGACTACCTCGTCGGCCTGAATGGCAACGACGTGCGGACCGAGAAGGAAGCCGAAGCGATCCTGAACCGCGACTTCAACAAGACGACGTTGTTGATGGTGGTCCAGCGCGGCAGCTGGCAATATACGCTGACCTTTCCCCTCGCTTAGGCGGGGCGCGGCGATCCATCGAGCGAATACGCGCGTCCTCGACCGCCGTGACCCTCCGACGTACGCCTCG
>DASTIQ010000238.1 GCA_035717485.1 Thermoanaerobaculia bacterium
GACAGGTCTCCCTCCGGGAGAGGCGAAGTAGCCCGATCCTCCTCTCGCTCCGGCGGGAGCCTGAGCGATCCGAGCTCCGCGAGCGTCGCTCGGACGAAGTGGCGGAAGCGCATGGGAATCGAACCCACCAATCCCGGCTGAGCCGCGATTCAAACGGATTTGAAGTCCGCGGAAGCCACCAGACTTCCTGCGCTTCCGGAGACGTGAAGTCTAACGCAGACCGAGCTGTCCGGTTCCCCGGCCACGGCGGGCAGGGTCGCGATCGGAGCTTCCCGAGCGCCGAGGCGAACTTCCGGGCGAGGTTCGCGACCGAATGCGTGTCCTTCGGGAAACAGGAGCCGCCGAAACCCGGGCCGGTATGGAGGAATTTTCGAGGCGATCCGCAAAACGGTCCAGCTCGGCCGGGCCCCGCAGCGGTCGAGCGGAGGAGGCGAGCCGCGACGGTCTACCGGTCGATTTCGTATTCGGCGAGGGCGTCCAGCTGCCGCCGGGGGCCGGAGACCCGGAGCACGAGCGCGTCCCCTTCGTCCTTCTCCGAAAGGATCTTCGCCCGTGCCCGCACCCGCGCGATTTCGCGGGATGCCGCATAGGGAATGCGAAGCGCCATCTCGAGCTCGTCCGGCGCCCGCCGCTTTTCGATCTCCTCGATCAGGCGGTCGATCCCCTCGCCGGTCGCCGCGGAGACCCAGAGACCGGGCCGGCGGCGTGGAACGCGGTCCGCCTTCGTGAAGATCGGGAGCACCTTGCCCGGCTCGACGCCGAGTTCGGCGAACGTGTCGTCGGCGACGCGCTTCTCCTCGTCGGCCCATTCGGACGACCCGTCGATGGCGTGGATCACGAGATCGGCGTCGCGGATCTCCCCGAGCGTCGAGCGGAACGAGGCGACGAGGCCGGCGGGAAGCTTCCGGATCAGCCCGACCGTGTCGACGACGAGGAGGTCCGTCCCGCGGATCTTCCCCACGCGCGCGTCGAGCGTGGCGAAGAGGCGATCCGCGGCGAGCGCGGCATTTTCGGTGAGGCGGTTGAAGAGCGTCGTTTTTCCGGCGTTCGTGTAGCCGGCGATCGCGACCTGGAAAGCGTCCCGCCGGCCGCGCTTCTGGACCCTGCGGGACGTCTCGATCTTCGCGAGGTCCTTCTTCAGGAGCGAGATCCGGTGGCGGATCTTCCGCCGGTCGAGCTCGAGCTGCTGCTCGCCCGCGCCCCGGCCGCCGATCCCGCCGCCGAGACGCGACAGGCCCTTGTACTTCCCGGTCAGCCTCGGAAGCAGATACTCGTAGCTCGCGAGCGCCACCTGCGTGCGCGCCTCGCGAGAGCGGGCGTGGCGGTTGAAGATCTCCAGGATCAGTCCCGCGCGGTCGGTGACGCGGGGCAGCGTCTTCTCGAGATTCCGGACCTGGCCGGGCGCGAGGTCGTCGTCGAAGATGACGAGGTCCGCGTCGAGAGCGGCGGCGTTTCCGGAGATCTCTTCGACCGCGCCCGATCCGATGAACGTCGCCGGGTCGATCGACGAACGCTCGCGGACGTCGCGTCCGACGACTTCCATGTCCGCCGTGTCGGCGAGCCGCTCGAGCTCGTCCAGGTGCCTTTCGACTTCGGAGCGGGTGGTGCCGCGGGTGACGACGCCGACGAGGAGGGCTTTTTCCCGGGTCAACGAAGGGACCGATCCATTCGCATCAGTCGTCGTTAGGTTAGGATTATTGGCGGATGGAGTCAATCCGCGCCCGCCGGGAGCGCGACCTTCGCGAAACTCTCGAAAGCCTCTATCGCCGCTACGAGCGGTCGACGAGCCCCGACCCGATCGCCCTGGTGCGCCGCTACGAGGCGCGCGAAGATCGGGAGGTCGCGGGCTGGATCGCGTCGGCATTCGCGTACGGCCGCGTCGACCAGATCATCAAGGACGTCCGGGCTCTGCTCGAGGCCCTCGGGCCGAATCCGGCGAAGACGGTCGCCGCGAGGACGTTCACCGCGGGCGATCTCGCGTTCTTCCGTCACCGGTTCCACGGCCCGAGGGACGCGGCCGATCTCCTGTTCATCGTCGGCGAGTGCATCCGCCGGGAAGGATCGGTCGGGAAGTTCTTCGCCCGGCGGTTCCCGCCCGACGAGTCGGTCGCGGGGATGCTCGACCGCGTGAGCTCGGAAGCGCTCTCGTGGCGCGCGCCGTCGAAGACCCTCGGCTTCCTCCTCCCGAAGCCCTCCGACGGCTCGGCGTGCAAGCGCTGGAACCTGTACCTGCGATGGATGGTGCGGGACGACGCGATGGATTTCGGGCTCTGGAAGGAGATCCCGGCGTCCGCGCTCGTGATCCCGACGGACACCCACGTTCACCGGGTCAGCCGCCGGCTCGGTCTCACCCGCCGGAAATCCGCCGACTGGCGCACGGCCGAAGAGATCACCGCGCGGCTCGCGCGCCTCGATCCGGCCGACCCCGTCAAGTACGATTTCGCGATCTGCCAGCTCGGCGTCCTCGAAATCTGCCGGACGAAGCCGCGGCTCTCCGACTGCCCCTCCTGTCCGGCGCAGCGGGTCTGTCCGATCGGGCGCCGGCGCGTTCGATTCGTCGAGGCGGCCTGAGATGTCGGTATGAAGACACGGACGGTGTTGTTGATCGTCGCGGCCGCCGTCGCCCTCGGCGTCGCGTTCGTCTTCACGACGAACCTGAAGCCGCCGGAGGGGGAGGCGGGAATCCCGAAGCTCTCCGCCGCGAAGAATCTCGCGATCTTCACCCGCGACGGAAAGAAGGTCGACCTTTCGAAGCTGAAAGGAAAGATCGTCCTCGTGCATTTCTGGGCGACGTGGTGCCCGCCGTGCGTCGACGAAATCCCGGAGCTCGACCGATTCTGGCAGCGCTACCGGAACAACCCGTCGATCGCGCTCTACAGCGTGTCGGTCGACGACTCGTGGGAAGCGGTCGACACGTTCCGGAAGCAGCATCCCTTCGACCTTCCGCTCTACCGCGATCCCCAGTCGAAGACGGCGCACAAGTTCGGGACGACGAAGTTCCCCGAGACGTACATCGCCGACCGCAGCGGAAAGGTGCTGTACCACCTCGCCAACGCGATCGACTGGGATTCGGCGCAGGTGACGGACAACATCGACGCGTTGATCAAACAGTAAGC
>DASTIQ010000239.1 GCA_035717485.1 Thermoanaerobaculia bacterium
AGCGCTCCATCCCAGTCGACCGCGGTCCCCGGGTGCTCCGCCGTCGTCCGTGTTCCCGGACGCCGCGCGCGCCAACCCTTCGAATGCGGCGAGGCGATCGTCCAGCGACCCTCGGAACCGGAGATCGCCCGGTCCCGGCCATGAGCTTGGGGCATCGCGCGGAAGTATAGGCTGGGCCGCCGATCGGGAAAACGCGTCCGGGGATTTCGGACGCGGCCGCTCCCGACCCGAGGGACGGACCCGCGCGGCGAGAGTCAGCCCGGGGAGTCGGGACGGCGGATCGGGACCGCCGCTACGGCATCTCCGCGGCGTGGTGCTTCACGAGCTTCGCCTGCGCGAGGTAGATCGTGTCCTCGGCGATGTTCGTCGCGAGGTCTCCCACGCGCTCGAGGTTCTTGGAGACCGAGATGCACTCGAGGCTGTAGGAGATGAGCGAGGGAGACTCCGCCATGTAGGTCAGCAGCTCCCGGATGATCGATTTGTTCTTGTCGTCGAGCACGTCGTCCTTCCGGATCACCGCGCGCGCGAGATCGGCGTCGCGGTTGACGAAAGAATCGAGCGCGTCCTTCAGCATCTCCATCGCGACCTCGCCCATCGAAGGAATGTCGATGAAGGGCTTGAGCGGCTTCTTCGCGGAGATCCTCTCGGCGCATTCGGCGATGTTGACCGCGTGGTCGCCGATCCGCTCGAGATCGTTGTTGATCTTGAGGCACGAGATCAGGAGGCGCAGGTCCACGGCGACCGGCTGCTGGAGAGCGAAGAGGTGGATCGCCTCCTCCTCGATCTCGACCTCCGTCCGGTCGATCGCCTCGTCGTTGGCGATCACGACGCTCGCCTTCGAGGCCGAGGCTTCCGTGAAGGCCTCGACCGCGGCCGCGATCTGCTTCTCGACCTCGGCGCCGAAGAGGATCAGGCGGCGGCGGAGATGCTCCAGCTGTTCGGCGAAATGCTCTTTCACGCGGCGGTCCCTTTCTGGGCGGAGGCGCGGGCGGATTCCCTTTCGGAGAAGACCGCCCGGCGCCCGAAAACCCGGGAGAACAACTTCGATTTCCGGCGGGCGCTCGCGAGCTCCGGCGCGATCCCCTCCGGCCCGGTCCGGCCCTCCGCCGCGGCGGCCTCGAAGAGCACCTTCTTCTGGCGAACCCGGCAGGAGACCGACGCGACGGCCTGGCGATGCCCGCGGTCCAGGGCGTCGGCGACCCGAAGGATCGCCGCGAGCTTCTCGACCGACTTCCGGCGCCATGGATCGAGCTGCCGCCATTCCGGATGGCGGTTCTTCGGGCGCGCGCCGCGGTGGTACCGGGCGACGGCGGCGATCGTCTCGACCTCCTCCGCGGCGAACCCGGTGAGGTCCCCGTGGCGGATGAGGTAGTACGTATGGCGGTGGCGCCGGGTCAGCCCGATCGAGGCCCCGGCGTCGTGGAGGAGCGCGGCGACCCGGAGCCACTCCCGTTCGCGCCCGGTCATCTGGTGGAGCCGGTGGGTCGACTCGAAGATCCGGTCGGCGAGCGCGGCCACGTGCCGCGCGTGCATCACTTCCACGTTCGTCCGCCGCGCGAGCCGGTCGACGCTGCTCTCTCGCACGTCCCGCGCGATGGGGGGAAGGAGGCCGGGAGAACGCCGCCTCACGACCTGATCGAGGAGCGCGCCTTCCCGGAGCCCTCCCTCGCCCACGAGAATCTCGCCGGCGCCGGCGGCCTTCATGATCATCGAGAGCAGCATGCCGCCGGGGAACGCGATGTCGCGCCGCTTCGGATCGAGACCGGGAAGCCGGAGCTTGTCCTTGAGCGTCGTCCGGGAGAGGAGCGCGAGGACCTTCTTCAGTCCCTTGCGCGGGAGCGTCCGGTGTCCGGAGGGGAAGACGTCGCGCCCCCGGATCGCGGCCTCGTACACCATCGACATCGACTGGACGGTTCCCGACGTCCCGACGCAGGTCTTGAAGCCGGAGCGGGCCACGCGGCGCGCGGCGGGAGCGACCCGTCGCCGGATCGCGCGCTTCAGGTCCTCGCGCTCGCCCGGGGACACCGGATCGCTGCGGAGGTACTTCTCGGCGAGGCGGACCGCCCCGAGCTCGACGGATTCCGCGAAGAGGACGCGGTCGCCTTCCGAAACCACGAGCTCCGTCGATCCTCCCCCGATGTCGACGAGGAAGAGCGGGTCGCACGATTCCGGGAATTCGCTCCGGACCGCGAGCGTGATGAGCCGCGCCTCCTCCTCGCCGGAGATCACTTCCACCTCGACGCCGCACCGCTCGCGGACCGCCGCGACGAAATCGTCGGCGTTCTCCGCCTCGCGGACCGCGCACGTCGCGACCGCGCGGATCGTCTCCGCGCCCGACCCCCGGGCGACCGACGCGAGCCGCTCGACCGCGGCCGCGCCCGCCTCGATCGCTTCGGGCGAAAGCCGCCCGGTCGCGAAGGTCTCGTGGCCGAGGCGGACGAGCTCCTTCTCGCGCGAGAGCGGCTCGAGCGTCCCGTCGGAACCGACCCGCGCGACGAGGAGCTTGATCGTATTGCTGCCGATGTCGATCGACGCCCGGGTCGTCATGCGCGGGGAATTGTCGCGTGGCGGCCGCCCGTCGCGCGTGAAGCCCGAGTAAATTCCGCGTGAAGCGGGGCCGGGGGCCGCGCCCGCCGGAGAATCAGGCAACCGTGGGAAGCCCCGCGGCGTTCCAGGCCGCCATCCCGCCGACCACGTTGATGACGCCGCCCCGGCCGCCTCGTTCGAGGAGGCTCGCGGCGATCGACGACCGATATCCCCCCGCGCAGATGATCGCGAGCGGCTTTTCGCCGGCGACTTCCGGAAGCGCCGCGCCGAGGTCCGCCAGCGGCCGCGCGAACGCTTCCGGGATGTGCGCCTCCCGCCATTCGGCGGGCCGGCGGACGTCGAGGACGCGGCAACCGTCCTCGCGAAGACGCGCGGCGAGCTCGTCGACCGTGATCTGCTCGGTCGACGCGACGGGCCTCCCCGACCCGCTCCACGAGGCGATCCCGCCTTCGAGATATCCCGCGACGTCGTCGAGGCCGACGCGCGCCAGACGCATCCGCGCTTCCTCCGCCTCCGGCACCGACGACGTCACGAGGACGACCGGCGTCCCGGCGGGAAGGAGAGTCCCGGCCCAGGAGGCGAACTGGCCGTCGAGCCCGATGTGGATCGACCCGGGCACGTGCGCGGTCCCGAACGCCGCGGAAGAGCGAGTGTCCAGAATCACGGCTCCCGACGCCGCGCGGCGGGCGGTCTCTTCCGAAGAGAGGGGCTCGAGCGGGGGGAGCCCCGAAACGAGCGCCGGCCCCTCCCGGTTCAGCCGCACGTCGCGGCCGAAGTAGGCCGGGATTTCGGGGAGATCGGTCGTCATCATGTCGATGAACGCCTCGCGCGACATCGGCTGGAGCGCATAGTTGACGCGGCGCTGCTCGCCGATCGTCGAGCTCGTCTCCCGGGAGAGATTCCGGCCGCACATCGAGCCGGCCCCGTGCCCCGGCCAGACGATCGCCGCGTCGGGCAGCTTCAGCAGCTTGCCGTGGAGCGAGTCGTAGAGCTGTCCCGCCTGCTCGCGGGGGCTCGCCGCCGGGCCGGCGGCCGCGCCTCCGGCCGCGGCCGCGAGGTCCGGCCGGCCGACGTCGCCGATGAAGAGCGTGTCTCCGGTGAGGACGGCGGAGGGCTCCGACGCGTCCGGCGCGTCGAAGAGCAGGAGGCAGATCGAATCGCGCGTATGGCCGGGAGTCTCGAGGACGCGGAGCCGCGCGTTCCCGACGCGGATTTCGCTTCCCTCCCCGACCGGGTCGTGCGGGTAGGTCGCGTTCGCGGCGCGGCTGACGTGAATCGTCGCCCCCGTGGCCGCGGCGAGCTCCCGGTGGCCCGACACGAAATCCGCATGGAGATGGGTCTCGATGACGTGCCGGATCTCGAGCCCCTCGGCCGCGGCCGCCTCGAGATAGACCTCGATGTCCCGGCGGGGATCGATGACGGCGGCCTCGCCGCGGGAACCGACCAGGTACGAGGCCTGGGCGAGACATCCGAGATAGAACTGGCGGAAGTACACGGGGGATTCCGTCATCCGACGAGTACCGACCCGCCGTTGATGTTCACGATTTCGCCGTTGATCTGCTGGGCGTAGTCGGAACAGAGGAAGGCGATCACGCCGCCGACGTCGTCGGCGGTCGACACGCGGCGCGTCGGGATTTCCTGCTCGATCGCGCGGCGGCGGCGGCGGTCCGCGAGCACGCTCTGGGACATCTCGGTGTCCACCCACCCGGGCGCGACCGCGTTGGCCGTGATCCCGTACGGCCCGAGCTCCATGGCGATCGACTTCGTGAACGAGATCACCGCTCCTTTCGTCGCCGCGTAATGCGAGTGGTACGCCTCCCCGCGCTGCCCCGCGGTCGACGACACGTTCACGATCCGCCCGAAACGCTGCGCTTTGAAGATCGGGACCGCGAACTTCGTCATCAGGAACGTCCCGCGCGCGTTGATCGCGAAGACCTCCTCCCAGTACGAGGGGCTGATCTCTTCGACCGCGCCTCCCGGCCAGATCCCGGCGTTGTTGACGAGGATGTGGAGCCCGCCGAGACGCGCGACCGCCTGGCCGACCGCCCGCCGGGCCTCGCGCTCGTCGGAGACGTCGGCGCGGAACGCGAGACCGGGCCCGCCGAGGGCCTCGATCTCGAGGCACGCCCGACGCGCCTCTCGCTGCCGGCGCCGGTAGACGATCGCGACCTGGCATCCCGCGCGGACGAGGAACTTCGCCGCCGAAAGGCCGATTCCCCGGGACCCTCCCGTGACGAGCGCCTTCCGCCCCGACAGATCGACCGTGAAGACCGATTGCGTCATCGCGTCATCTCCCGGGCCGGGTGGAGCGGAAGACTTCTCCTCTCGCTCTCGACGTGAACGGCCGATGCCTCGCCCATCGCCGAATTGTACGCGCGCGAAAGTTCGCCGGGCGAGCGCGAAGGGATCTCCGGCCCGGCCGCCTCACGGACGCGGCCCGACCCGCGGCAGCGGGCCCGGCGCCACCGGCAAGGCGATGCGGTCCGTTCCGGCGCTCCCGTCGAAGAACGTCTGCGCCTTCGCCCACGCCTTCGCGCCGACGATGCGCCCCGTCGCCCGCCCCGTGAGATCGCCGTCGCGGAAATGGATCCCGCCCCATCGCCGCGACATCCCCGCCGCGTCGGCCGCCTCGGAGAACGTCGCAAACGCGAGTGTGACGTCCGAGGCCGGGCCGCACCCCGGTTCGCCGCGGAAGGTATCCTTCGCGATCGTCACGGACGCCCCCAGGGCGTCGTTGCCGGTGAAGGAGCGGAGCACCTCCGCCGCAGCCGCGGAAAAGACGCTGTGGCCCGAGTAGTACTCGGGGAAGGGCGGTGTCACGACGGTCGCGAGCTGGTAGGGGCGCCAGAGGGAGGCGGGGATCTCCTGGGTTCCCTCGCAGGGACCGCCCCACGCGGTGATCATCTCGACTCCTCCGACGAGCGTCCCGATCTGATGGACGAGGGCGAGGTAGTGGATCGCGGTCACCGGGCGCACGGAGTCGTACGCGCGCTTGGCGTCCCATGCGGCGATCGACGCGTCGAGCAGCGCGTTCCCGACCGCGAAGAACATCTTCACGTCCTGGTCGAGGGAATGGGCGTCGCGCCGCGAGACGAGCTGGGCGAACAGGCACCAGTGCCCGGGCGGGAATTCCGACGACGGCCCGTCGGCGAAATATTCGGCCGTCGCCTTCTGCTCGTCGGTGAGGTGGGCGGAGAGATCGATCAGCTCCTGAGCCTGGGCGACGTACGCGGAGGAACCATACTTCGCCGGAGGTCCGGGGCGGAGCTCGTCCCCGCTCGCGAGCGCGAACGGTGTGACGAGCCCCCACTGCGGAGTCGTGTATTTCTGGATCACGAACCCGCCCTTGCCGTCGGACACCTGAAGGGGCTGCCAGCGGTTCGGATCGGCGACGGCCGCGGGCTCCGGCGGGTTGGCGGGCGTGTACCCGGTCCAATCGGAGTAAGGACCCGGAGCGAGGTCGCCGAGCTGGTTCGAGCCGTCGTGATGACGGAACTCCAGAACGGCGCCGGCGGCGACCGTCCCGACGCCTTCCGCCGTCGTGAGATCCGCCGCGGGGGTGCCGGCGGAATACCCCTGCTCGGCCAGCAGCGCGTCGAACATCGCGGCGTCGGAGGGAAAGAGATCGCGGAGCGCGATCCAGGCGGCGACGCTGACCGCTTCCGCCTTTCGCGCCTCGGTGCGCTCGGCGGCCGGCCGGCGCCACCGGACGTGCGGGCGCGTCGGGACCGCCGCCGCGTCGTAAGCCGCCCAGGCGTCGTACATGCACGTGTGGGCGACGGCGATCGCGCGAGCGACGACGGTCGGGCCCGGCTTCGTGTCCCGGACCGCCTGCAGCAGCGCCTCGTTCCAGAGGAGGACCGCGTTGTCGCCCGGCTGCTCGCCCGGGACGGCGGCGCGGGCGGCCGGGACCAAAGAGAGGAAAAAGATCACGACGAGGGAGAGGAATTTTTTCCGAGACGGCATCCTTTTCTCCTTAGCGGAGCGCCCGCAGTATAAGATAGCGACATCATTTCGCGCGCAGGCGCAAGAGAGGGACGAATGACCACGGCGCCTGCGGCCCGGCCGCTCCAAAAAGACTGGATCAACATCTCCTTCCTGATGCTGACGCCGATCCTCGGCATCCCCGTGACCGCGTGGTACACGTGGAAAACGGGCTTCGAGCCCTGGATGCTCTGGCTCTGCCTCGGAATGTTCACGGTGATCGGCCTGTCGGTCTGCGCCGGATACCACCGGTTCTTCTCGCACAAGAGCTACGAGTGCTCCCCGGCCGTCCAGGCGCTCTACGGGTTCTTCGGCGCGATGGCGGCCCAGAACTCCATCCTCTGCTGGTCCGCCGATCACCGGATCCATCACCAGTACGTCGACAAGGACTGGGACCCGTACAACATCCGCCGCGGTTTCTGGTGGGCGCACTTCCTGTGGGTCTTCTACAAGCCCGCGGAGGCGAGGACGTTCTCGAACGTTCCGGACCTGGAGAAGAACCCGGTCGTCCAGTGGCAGCATCGCTGGTACCGGTGGATCCTGCTGCTCGGCGTGATCGTCGTTCCGACGGGGGTCGGCGCTCTCTACGGACGTCCGCTCGCGGGACTCCTCTGGGGAGGGTTCCTCCGGGTCGTCATCACGCATCACACGACGTTCTTCGTGAACTCGCTCGCGCACTACATGGGAAAGCGCACCTTCAACGCGCGCGTCTCGGCGCGCGACAACTGGCTGCTCGCGCTCGTCACCTTCGGCGAGGGCTACCACAGCTTCCACCACCGTTTTCCCGCCGACTTCCGGAACGGCGTTCGCTGGTACCACTGGGACCCGGCGAAGTGGATGATCCGCGGGCTGAAGGCGGTCGGCCTCGCGTCCGACCTCCGAACGACGTCGGCTCCGATGATCGAAGGAGCGCGTCTCCACGCGGCCGTGCGCGAGGCCGAGCTCCATCTGGACCGCGCGCCGTCGAAGATCGGAGAGGAAGTCCGGCGTCGCATCGCGATCGCCCGCGAGACGATCGAGCATGCCTTCGATCTCTGGCGGCAGCATCTCGACGAGCGGGCCAGGGGATCCCGGTGGCGGACCACGCGCCGGAACTCGCACCGGCGGCTGAAGGAAGCGCGCCGGCAGTGGCGCGAGGCGCTCGACCTGCTCGCCCAGGCCGCCTGAACGGGGCGGCGCGACCCGCGACTCGCCCGGGAACGGTCGAGACGCGCTCGGGAGCGTGAAGAAGTCCCTCCGCCGCGAGCTCCCCCGGGCCCGCCACCCGCGGTCGGTTCCTCTAGACGATCTCCGACACGAGAAGGGCGATCGTGTCCTCGAGCGACGCCGAATCCTTCGTTGCCGCGTCCGCGTCGGCGCAGCGGCGGAGAGCCCGGACGAGATCCGGGAGCGGGAAGCGCGCCGCCCGCTGGTAAGCCTTGTACCAGAGGAAAGGGCTTCCTTCGAGGAGCGTCGTTCCCGACGAGAGACGGGGATGCACCCCCGTCTGGTAGCCTCCGTACGCCAGAGCGGGGTTGATCCGCGTCCGGGTCTCCTCGCACCGCGCGCGGACGACGAGGAGCCGCCGGATCTCCGCCGCGAGCATTCCGAAGAAGGCGCGCAACGGCTCGTCCCCCTTGATCTCGCGCTCTCCCGTTCTCAGGGCGCGGCCGGAGAGGATCCCCTCGAGCCGGCGCATCGTCTCCGCGCGGTCCCGGGCGCCGAGGGCGTCGAAGAAGGCGTAGACGTCCTCCGCCCGCCGGTCCTCGACCAGGGCCTCGACGTCGCGGGGGACGATCTTGCCGTTCTCCCCCGCCCATTCGAGCAGCTTCTCGAGCTCCGAGGCGAAGAGCCGGGGATCGTCGGCGGTGCGCGCGCGAAGACGATCGATCGACGCGGGCTCGATGGTGACGTTCTTCTGCGCGGCGAGCTTCCGGGCGCGGGCGACGAGGAGCCGCGCGTTCTCGTTGTCGTCGCCTCCCGCGATCCGAACCGACCCATGGGCGTCGAACGCCTTGTAGAGCGCGGACGTTCGCGGCGGATCGACCGCGCGGGCGAGGAGCACGGTGCCGGGGACGCCGCCGCCTTCGAGGTGGGCGATGACCGCGGCCGCCGCCGCGTTGCCGGAGGCGCCGCCGCCCGGAAGCTCCCGGAAGATCTCCTCGAGCGTCTCGCGGAGCTCCGGCTTCCTCATCTTCTTCACCGCGGCGGCCGCGGTGTCCTCGGGCGATTCGTTCTCGATCTGCAGCGCGGCCAGGAGAGCCCGCGCCTTCTTGAAAGCCTCCCTCCGGCCGGCCGCCGACTCCTTCTGCCAGGCGGCCGCGGCTTCCTCGGCGAGCGCACCCGGCGCGTCCCGGCCGAACAGCGCCGAGAGATCTGCCTCGACGAGGCGGCGCGACGAGAAGAGCGACCCGCTCGCGAGAGCATCGGGGAGCCGCGCCGCGAGCGCCTCCTCGGGAATCCTCTCGATCTCGTCCTCGGTAAAGCCGAACTCGCCCCGGGCTTCCTCCGCCGCCTCGTCGACGAAGAACTCGTGCGGTCCGCAGACGAGGATCGCGTGGGGAGACGCTGCGCTGCCGCGGGATCTTTCCTTGCTCACGTGGAGGGGATTATTGCGCGGGATCCTTCGCCGAGGGCTTCGACGGCGGGCTCCGGGGACGGAGAAGAGGGGAGAACGGCACCTCTGCCGGGGCGCGGCCGGACGTACCGAAAGACGCGTTCGGGTGAGCCGGCCCGCGGGCGCGGCGTACCGGTGCCTGCGTTAAGCCCGCGGGCGGCTCGCACGGACGCGTATAGCGGCGCGTATGGTCCGCGCCCTCTTCAGTCGAGGAGACCCTTCTCGGAGAGCTCCATGCAATCGACGCAGTACGGCGTCCACGGCACCGCATCCAGCCTCTTCTCCGGGATCGGGTTCCCGCAGTTCGTGCAGAGCCCGTAGCCCCCGTCGTCGATCCGCACGAGGGCCTGATCGATCTGCTGGAGCTGAACCCGCTCCCCGTCGGAGAGCGAGAAGAGGAATTCCTTCGTGTACGACGACGACGCCTTGTCGGCGATGTCCTGCGTGATCTCCTCCGAGTTTTCCTGGCCGGCGTCCTTGTTCTTCAGCATCTCCTTCGAGAGCGAATCCTTCTTCTCGACGAGCGCGCGGCGGTACTTCTCCGTCTCTTTCTTCGTCACTCTGGCGGCTTTGGCGGAACTCGACATCCGGCTTTCTCCTTCGTTAGGGCGCGCGATGATACCGCAAACCCGCCCGAACCGATAGCGCCCTGTACACCTGCTCGATCAGCAACAAGCGGGCCATCTGATGCGGGAACGTCATCGGAGAAAGCGACAGGATTTCTTCCGCCCGCTCGAGCACCGGCGCGTCGAGTCCCGACGCCCCCCCGACCACGAAAACGAGGCGGCGCGGGTCCCGATCGCGATGCTCCCCGAGGAAACGCGCGAATTCCGCGGTCGTCCGGAGCTTCCCTTTCTCGTCGAGGGCGACGACCCGATCGCGCTCGTCGATCTCGGCGAGGACGCGCCGCCCCTCCCGTTCGGCGGCGGCGTCGCCGCGCTCCGATTCGGCGCGGACGACGCGCTCCTCCACTTTTGCCCACGCCTCGATGCGGGTCCGGTAGCGCTCGATCCCGCGCGCGTACTCGCGGTCGTCGGTCTTGCCGACCCAGAGGAAGCGAATCTTCACGGAGAAGGAGTCCGGCGCTCAGCGCGCGGCGGCGAACCGCCGGGTCTCGTCTCCCGCGTCTCCCCAGAGGCGTTCGAGACCGTAGAAGCGGCGGGAGTCCTCGAGGAACACGTGGAAGAGCACTTCACCGTAGTCGAGCAGGATCCATCGCGACGTGGCGTAGCCCTCGACCGAGATCGGGCGGCGCCCCGCCGCGCGGAGCCGCTCCTCGATCGCGTCGGCGATCGCCTGCGCCTGCCGGTCGGACGTGGCCGAACAGATCACGAAATAGTCGGCGAAGGAGGAAATTTCGGAGAGATTGAGGACGAGGAGATCCGAGGCCTTCTTGTCGACCGCCGCAGCGACCCCTTCCCGCGCGAGCCCCTCGGGATCGAGGCGCGCCGTCAAGTGCGCCCGGTCCCGGAGTCTCTGTAGAGGCCGTGCTTGACGATGTATTCCTCCACCGCCGGAGGAGTGCGGCCCGAGAGCGATTCCCCGCGGGCGGCCGCGCGCCTCACGTCGGTCGAGGAAATTTTCACGCGGACGGAGTCGAAAAGCAAGACCGAACTCCGGTTCGCGGAAACGGAGGCGCTCCGCTCGAGGACGTCCGCCTCGTACGGTTCACGGACGAAGGCGACCATCCGGGCGAGCCGCAGGATCTCCGCCGGTTCCCGCCATCCATCGAAGCCCGCGAGCGCATCGGTGCCGAGAAGGAAGTACCGCTCGTCGCGCGGAAACTCGCGGGCGAACGCCCCGAGCGTCTCGACGGTGTACGAGATCCCTCCCCGCTCGACCTCGGAGAGGGAGATGACGAAATCCTTCCGGCCGGAGAGCGCGAGCGCGAGCATGGCGACGCGGTGCGCGGCGGGCGCGGGCTCGTCCTCCTCCTTCCCGGGAGCGCGATGCGCGGGGACGAAGATCAACCGGTCGAGCAGAATCGCGGCGGCGACCGCGGCGGCGGGCTTGAGATGGCCGTAGTGCACCGGATCGAAAGTGCCGCCGAAGATTCCAATCTTCACCGTTGCTCCTGCCGCCTGGTTGCAGCGATGAAATCGCTGAACCGGGCTCGCCGGGTTGAAGCGGCGGAGCCGCTTAACCCGGCGCCAGAGATTGCCGAAACGCACATCAGGGCCGGGGTCTTCACGAGGGTCCCGCTTCCACCAGAGGCGCGCTCTTCGCCTTCCCGAGCTCGAACAGCGCGTGCACGAGCTCGGGAATCCCGGCTCGCGTCGCCGCCGAGATCGCCCGGAACGGGAGGCCGCGCCGCCGCGCCGCACTCTCGATCGACGCGAGCCGCTCGGGGTTCCCGGCGTCGATCTTCGACGCGACCAGGAGCCGGGGCCTCTTCGAGATCTCGGCGGAGAAAGCGGCGAGCTCTTCCTCGATCGCCGCGACGTCCGTTTCGGCGTCCCCCTCGGCGGACGCGTCGACGAGGTGGCAGATCGCGCGGCAGCGCTCGACGTGCTTCAGGAAGCGGATGCCGAGCCCGGCGCCTTCGTGCGCGCCGCGGATCAGACCGGGAATGTCGGCGACCACGAGCGTGTCGTCGCCGCGGGTCACGACCCCGAGATTCGGGGTGAGGGTCGTGAACGGGTAATCGGCGATCTTCGGCCGCGCCGCCGAGATCACCGAGATCAGCGTCGACTTCCCGGCGTTCGGCAGGCCGATGATCGCGACCTCGGCGAGGAGCTTCAGCTCGATCGCGAGGCGGTGCGTCTCTCCCGGAAGTCCCGGCTTCGCGAATCGGGGCGCCTGGCGCGTCGACGTCGCGAAATGCTGGTTGCCCCACCCGCCGTTCCCCCCTTTGGCGACGAGCACGCGCTGGCCGGGGGAGACGAGGTCGGCGAGGACCTCTCCCGTGTCGGCATCCCGCACGACCGATCCGATCGGCAGGGAGATCACGAGGTCCTCGCCCCGCTTCCCGTGGCAGTTGGAGCCGAGGCCGTGCTGGCCCCGCCCTGCCTTGTAGTGCGTCTGGTGGCGGAGGGGATAGAGCGTGTTGAGCGACGCGTTGCCGACGACCCAGACGTCTCCCCCGTCTCCCCCGTCTCCGCCGGAGGGACCGCCGCGGGGGACGAACTTCTCGCGGCGGAACGCGATGCATCCGTTGCCCCCGTCGCCGGAAGCGATCGTGATCTCCGCCTCGTCGATGAACATCGCTACGAAACTCTAACAGGCCGCGGCGCGCGGTCATCTTCGAGCGTTCCCTCGTCAGTCGCCCTGTTGAAGCGACGGAGCCGCTCGACTCGGCGCAGGATCACGGACGGGAGAAGGGTCAAAACGAAAGCCCCGACGGAGCGGGGCCGACTCGTGGAGATCCGGAGGCCTATTCGGCCGAAGCTTCGATCGAAATGAACCGTCCGAGGCGCCCGCGATCCCGGAAGCGGACCACGCCCGGAACTTTCGCGAAGAGGGTGTCGTCCTTGCCCCGGCCGACGTTGTCGCCCGGCTGGAACTTCGTCCCGCGCTGGCGCACGAGGATCGAGCCGCCCGTCACCATCTCGCCGCCGAACGCCTTGACGCCCAGCCGCTGCGAATTCGAGTCGCGCCCGTTGCGCGAGGATCCCTGTCCCTTTTTGTGCGCCATCTCAGCCCTCGATCCCGTCGATCCGCACTTCGACCATGTTCTGGCGGTGTCCCTTGGTGCGGCGGTACTGCTTCGTCCGCTTCTTCTTGAAGATCAGGACCTTCCGCGTCTTCAACGGGGAAACCACCGTCCCCCGGACGCTCACGCCGTCGACGAGCGGGCTCCCGGCGCGGAAGGTGTCGCCGTCGCCGACGAACGACACTTCCTGAAACACGATCGCGTCGCCCTTGGCGACCGGCTCCCCGGCGAGCTTCTCGATGCGGACGACGTCGCCCGGGCTCACCTTCATCTGCTTTCCACCGGTCGTGACGATCGCGTACATGAAACCTTCCTCCACACGAAAGCCCTTGATGCTAACAGTTTCCGCGCCGCTGTCAAGTCGAGGCGCCGCCCGATGCGTCTAAAGGATTTCTGGCCCCGAACGAGGGACGACGCAAACTCCGTACACTACGCCCGTGGCCTCGGAAATACCCGTGGCGGCCCGGGCGGAGACGCGCCGGGGGTTCCTGGCGACCTTCATCGGCGCCGCGGCGACGCTGTTTTCGGGCGCCCTCGCGGCGATCGCCGCCCGCTTCCTCGGCGGCGCGCGCCCGTCCCGGCCGGCGCCCGTGGCGATCGGCCCGGCCGACCTCTTCGCCGGGGCGGGTCCGGTGGAGGCGGTCCTCGCGTGGTCGCAGCCGGATGCCTACCGGTTCGAGAAGCGCCGCGAGCGGATCTTCGTCATTCGGGACGCGACCGGTCTCGCCGCGCTGTCTTCCACCTGCAGCCATCTCGGATGCTCGGTCCGATGGGACGCCGCCTCGCGTCTCTTCCGGTGCCCGTGTCACGGGGGAACCTACCGGCCCGACGGGAGCGTCGCCGGCGGTCCCCCGCCCGCCGCGCTCGCGCGTCTGCCGATCGAGATCCGCGCCGGACAGGTCTTCGTGTCTCCTCTCGAGCGCGCATGAGCCGGGGGCCGGGTTTCGACGAGCGCACGGGGATCGTCTCCGCGTGGCGGCGCTTCGCGGAAAAACCGACGCCGTCGCGCGGAGGGTGGTGGTTCACCCTGGGCTCGATCGCGCTCGCCCTCCTCGTCCTGCAGCTCGCGACCGGCATCCTTCTCGCGTCCGCGTACGCGCCCACTCCGGATCACGCGCGGGCGAGTGTCGCCTGGATCGAGCGGCAGGTCCCGGCGGGATCGTTCGTCCGGGGTCTCCACGCGTGGGGCGCCTCGGCGGTCGTCGTCTTCGTCCTGCTGCACCTGGCCCGCGTCTTCTGGCACGGAGCGTACAGGCCGCCGCGCCAGGAGAACTGGTGGGTCGGCCTCCTCCTGCTCGCCACCGTGTTCGCGTTCGCGTTCACCGGCTACCTGCTCCCGTGGGACCAGAAAGGCTACTGGGCGACCGTCGTCGGGATCCGGATCGCCGCCCAGCCGCCGATCGTCGGTCCCGTCGCGCAGCGCGTGCTCACGGGAGGCGCCGGCGTCGGGGCGGGCACGCTCTCCCGCTTCGCGGCGATCCACGTGATCGTGCTGCCGCTCGCCGCCGCGGGGCTCGCGGCCGCGCACCTGCTGTTCCTCCGGCGCCAGGGACACGCCGGAGTTCCCGGCGACGCGTCTCCCCGGGAGCCGTTCTTCCCGAAGCAGATGGCCCGCGACGCGGCGGCCGTCCTCGCGGTATGCGCGGTCGTCGCGGCACTGGCCCGGTTCCTCCCCGCTTCCCTCGAGGCGACCGCGGACCCGACCGACACGGCGTACGTCCCCCGCCCGGACTGGTATTTCCTCGCGCCTTACCAGCTCCTCCACTACTTCCACGGAAAGGCCGCGATCCTCGGAACGTTCGGGATTCCCGCGGCGATCGGCATCTTCCTCGTCGCGATGCCGCTCCTCGACCGGTCCGCGACCCGGCATCCGAAGAACCGGAGGCCGTGGATCGCCGCGGGGACCGGGCTCGCCGCCGCGGCGATCGTCCTCACCGGAATCGCGGTCGTCGACGCCCCCGCGGGCCGCCTTCCCGCGACCGAGCCGCCGCCTCCCCCGCTCGCGTTCGTCTCGGCGGACCTGAAGAACTACGACCTCTCGATGGTCGCGCCTTCCATCGCCCGCGGCGGGAAGCTGATCGCGACGAAAAAATGCCTCGAATGCCACTGGATCAACGGCGACGGCAATCCGAAAGGCATCGACCTGAAGCATGTCGGAGAGCGGCGGACGCGCGCGTGGCTCCTCGCGCACTTCCGCGACCCGCAGGAGCTCTCGCCTCACTCGAAGATGCCGCCCTACGACGATCTGCCGGCGAGGGATCTGAACGACATCACGGACTACCTGCTGGCGCTGCCGTAGCAAGCGCGGACGATGCATCGAATGATGCGGGCGCGTGCCGCCCGCGGTCTCGCTGCGACGTACTGACCGCAGTACGCCTCGGTCGCCGCGGGCGACCCGCACCCCGCCTGATTCGCGCCTCGCCGCGCCTTCGGGTGGTTCTGAACTGACCAACCTCTTCTCGCGGTCACTGGAGAACTGAGCGGAAGATACGCGCCGTTATGCGGGCGCGACGGCCCGATCGCCGAGCTCAACGTACGGTAGTTGGTACGCCTCGCACGCCGACCGGCCCGTCGCGCCCACCTTCCAGCACGGCTCGCCGCGCCGCGATTGCGGTTCTTGCCGACGGCTACCTCACGATCGTCGATAACGGGTACCGAACCCAAGACGAGGCCCTGGAGGCTTGGCCGGAAGCGAGCCCGATTCCTGAAGAAGTGTCTTGAGTCGGCAGGCTCGAAGACCTCACTCCGTCGGCGACGCCGGCACGTTCGTGAACGTCATCGTCGACCCCACGTCCGCCTTTTCCTTCGCCGCGGCGCCGTCGGGGATCTCGAGAACGTACTGGGATTTCTCCTTCGGACCGTAGGTCGGACAGGGATCTTCACGGCACGGCGGCGTGTGCGCGGAAACGAAGATCACGCGCCGACCGGCATCCATCCAGACGATGTCGATCGGGAAGTTGCAGTTCTTCATCCAGAACGCCTCGACGGAGGGGCGCGGAAACAGGAACAGCATCCCGCGACCGTCGGCGAGGCTCTCCCGGAACATCAGCCCCTGCGCGCGCGAATCCGGAGTCGCGGCGATCTCGACGCGGTAGGTCCGGCCCGAAGGCATCGTCACCGTCGGCTGATCCTTCGCCGCTTTCTCCGCGTCTTTCGGCGCCCCGTTCGACCGCGCGCAGCCGAGAGCGAGAGCGATCACAAAGAAGATCGTGAATCTCGCGGGGATCCTGGCGACGCCTCGAACCGTCATCGCGAGTCGATTATCTCAGGCGCGAGGCGCCGCGAGACGCGAGCGAGACGGGATGCGGGGCGCCCTCGAGATCCCGAGGCATACCCGGTCGTATGTCGCAGGGTCTCGCGGGCGGCACGCGCCCGTCTTCGCTCGATGTATCGCACGCCGGCTAATCTTCCGCGGCGCCGTACAGCTCCTCCCGCTTGATCAGCCCGTACTTCTTCGCGTAATAGCGGAAGGAACGGAACGACATCTTGAGGAGCTCGGCGGCCTGGGTCTGGACGCCGCCGCTCCTCTCGAGTGCCTCCTGCATCAGCCTCTTGCCCACGGCTTCCAGGTAGGCCTCGAGGTCGAGCCCTTCCGCGGGCAGAGCCGCGAAGTCCGGGAGCGAGCTCGGGAAGGACGACGTGACTGCGGCCGGAAGGCTCCGGGACGTGATCACCGGGCCCGGCTCGAGCGCGACCGTCCGTTCGAGCGTGTTCTCGAGCTCGCGGACGTTTCCCGGCCACGGGTAGGCCTCGAGGAGCCGCATCGCCTCGGCGGAGATGTTCTTCTCCGGAATGCGCTGGTCCTTGCAGATCTTCCTGATGAAGTGCTCGGCGAGCAGCGGAACGTCCTCGACGCGCGAACGCAGCGGCGGGAGCGCGATCGGGATCACGTTGATCCGGTAGAAGAGGTCCTCCCGGAACTTCCCCTCCGCGACCGCCTGCTTCAGGTCCCGGTTCGTCGCAACGATGATCCGGACGTCGACGAGCTGCTCCTCGTTGCCGCCGACCTTCCGGATCGTCTTCTCCTGGAGGACGCGCAGGAGCTTGACCTGCATCGCCGGCGACGTCTCCGAGATCTCGTCGAGGAAGAGCGTCCCTCCGTCGGCTTCCGCGAAAAGGCCCTTCTTGTCCCGGATCGCCCCCGTGAAGGCGCCCCGCTCGTGCCCGAAGAGCTCCGATTCGAGGAGCATCTCCGGCAGAGCCCCGCAGTTGACCGAGATGAACTTGCCGTTCTTGCGGGTCGAGGAAAAATGGATCGCTCGCGCGATCAGCTCCTTTCCCGTGCCGCTCTCGCCGGTGATCAGCACGGTCGAGGAGATCTTCTCGATCCGCTCGATCGCGCGAAAGATCTCGCGCATGCGCGAGCATTTCCCGATCACGTTCGCGAACGCGTAGCGGGCGGCGAGCTCCTGCTTGAGATACAGGTTTTCTTCCTCGAGCTCGCGCCGGGCGACCGCCTTGTCCAGCTTCACGGCGAGCTCGGAGAGGTCGAAGGGCTTTCCGATGTAGTCGGCGGCGCCCCGGCGCATCGCCTCGACCGCGTCCTCGTGCGAGGCGTGCGCGGTGATCATGAGCACGGGGCTGTTCGGCTGGGTCTCCTTGAAATGCGGGAGGAGGTCGATTCCCGAGCCGTCGGGCATCTTGATGTCGCACAGGATCGCGTCGAATTCCTCGCGCGACGCGATCGCCCTCGCCTCCTCGTACGACGCCGCCGACGACGTCGTGTGGCCGGCCTTGGCGAAGAAGATCGAGAGCATCTCCCGGAGGCTCGCTTCGTCGTCGACGATCAGGATCCGCATCCGGCCTCCGCTCATGCCGCCGACGAGCCGGCCCGGTCGGCCGTCCTCCGCGGAAGGAAGATTTCGATCGCGGTCCCGAATCCGGGCCGCGAGTCGACGCGGATCCGGCCGCCGTGTTCCTCGACGAGGCGGCGCACGATCGCCATCCCCAGCCCCGTTCCCCCGTCGAACGCGGTCGCGAACGGCTGGAAGAGCATCTCCTGCCGCTCCGGAGACATCCCCCGCCCCGTGTCGTGGAATCGGATCGAATACCAGTCCCCTTCGACGCGCCCCGTCACGTCGAGGATCCCGCCGTCCGGCATCGCGGAGATCGCATTCCGCGCGACGTTCCAGAAGATCTGCCGCACCTGCCCCGGGTCGCCGAAGATCGAAGCCGCCGATTCGACCTGGAGGTTCAACAGGTGGTGATCGCGGACCTCGTCGCTGTGCGAGAAGAGGTTCATCGCCTCCGAGAGCGACGCGCCCACGTCGAACATCACGCACTGCGGCGCGCCGGGGCGCGCGTAGTGGAGGAAGTCCTCGAGGATCTTCGAGAGCCGCCGCGATTCCGCGACGATGATCTCGACGAGGCGCCGTTCGGAGGATCCCGTGCGCATCTCGTTGCCGAGCATCTGGGCCGAACCCGAGATGGAGGCGAGCGGGTTGCGGATCTCGTGGGCGATCCCGGCGGCGAGCTGACCGACGGCGGCGAGCTTCTCCCGCGCGCGGGCCTCCGCTTCGAGCGACTTCACGTCGCTCAGATCCTGGAAGAGGACGAGGAACCCCGCGGTCCCCTTGAGCTTCCGGATCGAGTACCCGATCGTGCGCGGCCGCTCGCCCCCGATCTCGGTTTCGCCCCGCGTCGCCGGAGAGCGGAACCAGCCCGACGTCACGCTCTGCCATTCTTCCGCCGAGAGCAGCCCGAGATCCCAGATCCAGCATCCCTTGGCCTCGAGAGGCAGCCGCTCGAGGATCTCGCCTCCCCCCCGGTTCAGGAACGTCACGATCCCGGTCGCGTCGACGGTCGCGAGACCCGAGGACATCGACTCGATCACGTCCGCGTGGAGAGCGCGCATCTTCTCGAACTCGATCGTCCTCTCCGAGATCTCGCGGCGCGCCAAATGGAGCTTCTCCGCGATGAGCGACGCGAGCAGAGCGATCCCGTAGAAGCCCGCGATCGTGAAGCAGAGCGAGAAGAGGAGCGACGGGCTCGTCCAGTCGGTCCGATAGAAGAGGGGCGGCGCCGGGATCACTTCGTACGCGGTGAGCTCGATCGTCAGGCCGTAGAGGATCGAGGCGAGAGACGCGACCAGGAGAGCCCCCGGCCGGAGCAGGAAGAAAGCGGCCACCGCGATCACGACGAGATAGAGGAACGTGAAGACGGAGTCGGACGCGCCGGAGAAGTAGACGAGCGCCGTCACGAGGAAGACGTCTCCGCCGAGCTGCAGATAAGCCTCCTGGACGGGGCGAAGCGCGCGGCGGACGGCCACCCAGATTCCCGAGAGCACGACGGCCGCGCCGCCGACGGCGTAGATCGGACCGAGGCGGAGCGACAACCCCGCGCTCGCCTGGATCAGCACGCTGGAGAGCACGATCGTCCCGGCGACGACGAGGCGGATGATCGTGAGGAACCGGAGAGACCGGGTCAGGGAATCCATTTGAACGATTTTACGACGGTTCGGCGGCGGCCTGCCCGGCCCGCGGCCAGGGCGTACCGGGGCGTACATGAGTGCCCCGGAACGGGAATAACGGTAGCGGCGCGCCTGCGGCTTGCGAAGGAGCTCAATCTCGCGCGCCGGGAGCAGATGCCGTTGCGCATCGGGCCCGGGGCGCGACGAAGAGATCGTTCGCAATGCGCCGGCGCCCTCCGGGTTC
>DASTIQ010000240.1 GCA_035717485.1 Thermoanaerobaculia bacterium
CGGTAGGCCTGGCGCGCGTCGCGAGAGGGCGGGCGGCGAACGCCTCGAAAGCCGAGCGAAGCGCAGGCGGAAAGGTTTTGGTCGGGGCGAGAGGATTTGAACCTCCGACCACTCGGTCCCGAACCGAGTGCGCTACCAGTCTGCGCTACGCCCCGAAAGGAAGCCGTTTATATCCCGAATCTCCGGGGGACTCAAGACGCGCGGGAACACCGCCGTTCGCGAGCGGTCGGAAACTCGAGGCCCGCCACCGAGGAGGGGGGTGGCATCAGCCGCAGTGCTTGCGGACGGTTTCGAGCACTTCCTTGGGGTCGAGCGGCTTCCGCAGATAACCTTGAACGCCGATGACCTCTGCTTCGCCGGGGACTTCCTTCCACCCCGTGGTCACGACGACGGGAACCGAGGAGAGCACGGAGTGCTCGTTGCGATACTTCAGGAAAGCCCAGCCGTTCATCACCGGCATCATCAGGTCGAGAAGGATGAGATCGGGGTGCGGCTCGTGGCGAAGGAGATCGACGGCCTCGAATCCGTTTCCGGCGGCGAGCGCCTTATACCCTTCCGACTCGAGCAACTCGCAGAGGCTGGTGCGCAAGGTTTGATCGTCTTCGACCAGGAGCACCGTTTTCATCGTGATCCCGATTATTCCACTGCTTGACTTGCGCCTCATTTACGCCTATCCTTTCCGACATGGCCGACGGGTCGGCGGGACTGATCAGGCGCCGGCCGCGGTGGTTCCCTCGGCCTTTTCCCGAAGCGAGGTGTGGATGAATCTCACGAAGCGCCAGAAGGAGATCCTCGATTTCATCACGCGGTATCGCGGCACCCACGGCATCTCGCCGACGCAGCGGGAGATCCGCGAGTTCTTCGGCCTCTCGTCGTTCGGAACCGTCCAGAAGCATTTGAGGCTCCTGGAAGAGAAGAAGGCGCTGACTCGCGACTGGAACAAGAGCCGGAGCGTGGCTCCGGTCGAAGCGGCGGCTCCCGCTCCGCTCGTCGCCGTTCTCGGGCAGGTCGCCGCCGGGCATCCGATCGAGCCGTTCCCGGATCGCGACACGATCGAGGTCCCCCCTTCGCTCCTCGGCAAGGGCGACCACTTCGTCCTGAAGGTTCGCGGGGACTCCATGGTCGACGACGGCATCCGCGACGGAGACTTCATCGTGGTCGCGCGGCGCGACAAGGCCGAGAACGGCCAGACGGTCGTTGCCCTGGTCCGCGGGGAAGCGACGCTCAAGCGCTTCTACGCGGAGGGAAAGAAGGTCCGCCTGCAGCCCGCCAATCCGGCGATGAAGCCGATTTACGCCGACGCCCGGGACGTCCGGGTGCAGGGAATCGTCACCGGGCTCATTCGTAATTACGGCCGCTGAAGCGGATCGCCCGCTCCGGGTGGCCTTGATACAATCGGCCCGTCAACCGGGGCGACGTACCCAAGTGGTAAGGGAGAGGTCTGCAAAACCTTTATGCGTGGGTTCGATTCCCACCGTCGCCTCCACACCGAACCGAGCCGGAGTGGCGAAATGGGCAGACGCAGGGGACTTAAAATCCCCAGACCCGAAAGGGTCGTGCCGGTTCGACCCCGGCCTCCGGCATTTCCCGGCCTGCTGGCTTTTTCACGGGGAACGGATTCCGCTTCTCTGAAGTTGTCTCCCCGCGCGGACAATCCGAATCCGTTGAGGCCACTTCCCATTATTAAACCCAACAAACGAAAAGGTCAGTCTGCGGTACGCTTTTCGCTCGGGGTCGAAGTCGAAGGAGTGAACCGATGAGTATTTCCAAAACACAGAGCATCCGGGCATCGGTGATGGGTCTGCTGGTTCTCGTCACGGCGATGACGGCCGGCGCCGCCCCGGCGCCGATCGACAACCTGTCGCGCTATTTCGCGGGGATGTACCGCGGCGTGACGCCGGGCAACAACCTGACGCTGCAGATCACGCCGGTCACGATCAACCTCTCGAACCCGTACGATTACTTCGTCACGGTATCGGGCCAGTTCGAGAAGACGAACATCCGCGAGCAGGCGCTCCTCCGGATCGAAACGCAGGGAGACTCGATCCACATCGGGTACATCCCGCATTTCAATCCGGCGGTCAGCGGCATCTCTCCCTCGGCCGGCCGCTTCTCGCCGGACGAGCTGAACGCGGCCTGCGGCCTCTACCTCAAGGTGGAGGGCGACGGCTTCGGCGGCGAGACCCGTCCGAGCGACTGCGCCCGCGCGATCCGCGGCACGGCCGGGCGCTCCTGGCGCGTGGAGATCGAGCCGAACCGCGTCACGCTGAAGGACGCGAAGACCGGCGAGACGCTGCGGTTCGAGAAGGAAGAGAAAGCGAAGTAGTTCGCCGCGAGGTAGACTCGAGCCATGGCCGAAGAGATTCGGTGCATGGTGTGCTCCCGGCAGCTCGTCCCGAATCCTCTCTTCCCCGACGTGCTGGTCGCGTGTCCGATGTGCGGCCGCCTCTTTTGCCGGGAGTGCTCGGTCAAGAGGGGCGGCCGTGAATTTTGCGGCAGCCGATGCGGGGACACGTTCTTCTTCGCGGGCGAGGAAGGAGAGTCGGAGCTTGCCGAGGACTAGCCGCCGAATCCGGTTCGCGCGGTTCTTCTGGAGAGATCCGAACACCCAGTTCCTCGCGCTCGCCGTTCTCGTCGGCGTCCTCGGCGCCGCGGGCGCGATCGCCTTTCGCATCGCGACGGTGTGGCTGACGACGCGCCTGGTCGGCAGCCCGGACGTCGTCTCCGGTGCGAGCCGACTGGCTCTGTGGAAACGGCTCCTGATCCCGGCGGCGGGCGGCCTCGCGGGCGGGGTCATCGCGCGGCTCTTCGTCCGCACGGGCGGCACGATGGGAATCGCCCAGATCATGGAGGTCGTCGCGGTGGGGCGGCGGACGGTGCGCTTCCGGCAGTCGCTGGCGCGGACCGCGTCCTCGGCCGTCGTGATCTCGACCGGAGGCTCGGAAGGACGCGAGGGGCCGATCATCCAGATGGGGGCCGCCTTCGCCTCCGTCGTGGCCCGCGGAATCAAGGTCTCGCCGGAGCGAGCGCGCGTGCTGGTCGCCTGCGGGATGGCCGCGGGCGTCGCCGGCGCCTACAACACGCCGATTTCCGCGACGTTCTTCGTCGTCGAGCTCGTCATGGGCTCGTTCACGTTCGCGGTATTCGGTCCCGCGATCGTCTCGGCGTTCGTCTCCGCGCTCCTGACGCGCGCCGTCCTCGGCAACGCGCCGCTCTACCGGGTCACCGCGTTCGAGCTCGGCTCGGTCCCGCAGACGATTCCGTTTCTCGCTCTCGGGATCCTCGCGGGGCTCGGCTCGGTCGTCTTCATGCGGACGCTCCGCCTCTCCAAGAAGCTCTTCCAGCGCCTGGGATGGAACGACGAGTGGCGGATGACGGTGGGAGGGCTCGGCGTGGGAGCGCTCGCGTTCGCTTTCCCGGAGGTGTGGGGAAACGGCTTCGAGGGGACGAACCACCTCCTGAGCGCGCGCCCGGTCCTCTGGTTCTTCCTCGCGATCTTCGCCGCCAAGATTCTCGCGACCGCGCTCACGATCGGCTCGGGGGGAGTGGGCGGCGTCTTCACCCCCGCCCTCATGACGGGAGCGGCGCTCGGCGGCGCGGTCGGGATCGTCGTCGCCCGGGTCTTTCCGCACCTGGCGTCGCCGATTTCCGGTTACGCCCTGCTGGGAATGGGCGGGCTCCTCGCCGGGACGACCCGCGCTCCGTTTCTCGCGATCATCATGATGGTCGAGCTCACCCAGAACGAGGGGCTGGTCCTGCCGATGATGATCGTGGCGCTGCTGGCGATCTCCGGCGCGAAGATCTTCGAGCGCGAGTCCGTTTACGTCGAGGAGCTGCGGGAGTCGGGCGTCGAATGGAACGAGACCCCGGAATCGACGGCTCTCGCCAGCCTCCGCGTCCGCGACATCTTTCGGACCGATGTCGAGCTGATCCCGCAGACGATGCGGCTCCCCGAGATCATGAAGGCGTTCCTCCAGACCCGGGTCTATTACTTCTTCGTGGGCGACGCGGAGGGGCGGCTCCTGGGGGTGATCGACCTCCACGATCTGAAAGACGTGCTCGGCGATCCGGATCTCGCCGATCCGTCGATCGCGAACCTCATCATCGCCGGCGACCTCGTGCGCGAAATACCGTTCGTGACGCCGGAGGAGTCGCTCGCATCGGTCAACGAGAAGCTGTGGCTGAGGGATCTCGGCTGGCTTCCGGTCGTCGACTCGACGGCGAACCGCAAATTCCTCGGGATGGTCACCCGGCGCGACCTCCTCGGGGCCTTCGAGCGCGAGTCGCTCCGGCAGAGCCATCTTTTCGCTCGGGTTTCCCGGAGCGATCTGGAGGGGGGCCGGCAGGTCGACTACTTCGAGCTCCCGGAGCAGCATCGGCTCTCTCAGCTGGACGTGCCGCCCGATCTCGTGGGGCAGACGGTGGGGGAGACCGCGCTCCGGAGCCGGTTCGGCATCACGATCCTCGCGATCAAACGGCTCGGGCGCGACGGCCTGGAACGGCGCTTCGTTCCCGCCGCGACGGACCGGCTCGAGCGAGCCGACCGCCTCGTCGTGCTCGCGACCGACGATGCGATCGCCCGGTTTTCGCGGCGCTCGGAACCCGCGGCGCCGGAGCTCCCGGCATGATCGTCAGGGGTGGGGTCCGGCGCGGCCTCGGGCTCTCACCCGCGGCTGGATTTCACGGTCGCGGGTGCGAG
>DASTIQ010000241.1 GCA_035717485.1 Thermoanaerobaculia bacterium
GAGCGGCCGGTTCGTCGCCGCGGGGTACTGCTGCGGCGAGGGTGACAGAGTTCTTCGGGTGTGGGACATTGAAACCGCCACGACGCGGGCATTCGACCTGCCCCGCCCGCCCCCGGTCTCCGGCGCGGCGGCGATCCAGAGCAACCCGGCCGGCGGCATCACCAGCCTCACGTTCAGGGGCGAGTCGACGCTCTACAGCACCGCGTGGGACGGCGTCCGGCGCTGGGACCTCGCCAGCGGCCGCCAGGCGACGGTCTTCGCGGCGCCCCCCGGCGGGGTCGACGCGCTCGTCCTTCCCGACCGGGACCTCGTGCTGACTCGCTCGCTGGCAGGGGACTGCGCTCCGATCGTCGTCCACGATCTTGCCGGCCGTTCTTCGCGGGAGCTTCCCGCGTTCGGAGCCTGCGTCGAACAGGTCGATGTCGATCCCGCCGGAAAAATCCTCCTTGCCTCCGACCGCGACGGCATCCTTCGGATCGGTCGGCTCTCTGGTGGAGAGCCGCACCTCCTCGTCGGCCACAAGGGACCGGCGGCCGCGCTCATCTCCCCGGATCGGAAGTGGGTCGCCTCGACCGGCGCGGACAACACGCTGCGCCTCTGGCCGGTGCCGGACCTCGACAAGCCGCCCCTCCACACGCTGCCGCAGGCCGAGCTCGTCGCGAAATTGAAGTCGCTCACGAACTTCCGTGCCGTGCGCGACGCGAAATCCGCGACGGGGTGGAAGATCGAGACCGGCCCCTTCCCCGGCTGGAAGAACGTGCCGACGTGGCAACCGTGACGAGGGATCGGAAGGGAGCTCAGCGAACCGTTTCGGGAAACGGAAGGAGTCCGGGCGGGAAATCCGGCCGAGTTGAGCGATGCGGAGCGCTCGCTCGAACTCGGCGAAGGGAATGGAGCGCCGGCAGGCGGTCCCGTTCCCCGTCGGGAAGCCGGCGCCCGGAGCACCTGAGCGCTTTTACCGGATCGTCTCCAGAAACGGCCGCAACTTCTTGGATCGGGACGGATGCCGCAGCTTCCGGAGGGCCTTCGACTCGATCTGCCGGATCCGCTCGCGCGTGACGTTGAACGAGCGGCCCACTTCCTCGAGCGTGTGTTCGGATCCGTCGCCGACGCCGAAGCGCATCTTCAGAACCTGCTCCTCGCGCGGCGTGAGCGACTTCAGGACCTTCCGTGTCTGGTCGCGGAGGTTCGAGACGAGGACCGCCTCGATCGGCGAAATCGCCATGCGATCCTCGATGAAGTCGCCCAGGTGCGAATCCTCTTCCTCGCCGATCGGAGTCTCGAGGGAGATCGGTTCCTGCGCGATCTTCATGATCTTCCGGACCTTGCCGACCGGCATGTCCATGCGCTTGGCGATCTCCTCCGCCTCCGGCTCGCGGCCGAGCTCCTGCACGAGCGAGCGCGACGTGCGGGTGAGCTTGTTGATCGTCTCGATCATGTGCACGGGGATGCGGATCGTCCGCGCCTGGTCGGCGATCGCGCGCGTGATCGCCTGGCGGATCCACCACGTCGCGTAGGTCGAGAACTTGTAGCCGCGGCGGTACTCGAACTTCTCGACCGCCTTCATCAGGCCGATGTTCCCCTCCTGGATCAGGTCGAGGAACTGGAGGCCGCGATTCGTGTATTTCTTGGCGATCGAGACGACGAGACGCAGGTTCGCGACGATCAGCTCGTGCTTGGCCTGGTCGGCTTCCTCCTCCCCTTCGCGGACGGCGCGGAGCGTGCGCTTGACGTCCTCGTGCGAGAGGCCGAACTTCTTCTCGAGGTCCCGGAGGGTCTTGCGGTACTTCGCGATCCTCCGCTGGTAGAACTCGCGGCGCGTCGCGTTCTTTTCCTTCTTCACCGTCGCGGTGTCCTGCCGGATCATCTGCTCGGGCACGGAGAGCTGCCGGTCGACGTCGCGGAGGATGTTCAGGAGCCGGATCAGGATCATCGGCGTGAAGTCGATCGAGCGGACCCACTTCGCGATCTCCGAGACCTTCTTGTCGGATGCCGCGAGCGTCTTCGCCTCGAGCTTCGACGCCTTCTTGACGGTCTTCATCCGCCCGGCGAGACGCTTGAGATCGGCGTCGATCCCCGCGATCTTCCGGAAGGCGGCGAGGATCTCGTCGACGCGCTTCGACAGGCGCCCTTCGGCCAGCTCGTCGGCCTCGAAATCCTCCTCGTCCTCGACGACGGGCACGTTCCGAGCGGCCATGTTCTCGGCGATCTTCAGGATCTCCTCGAGGATCTTCGGGTTGTTCGAGAGGGCCCGGTAGATCTTCGACTCGCCCACCTCGATCCGGCGCGCGATCTGGACCTCGCCCTCGCGGTCGAGGAGCTTGACCGTGCCCATCTCGCGCAGGTACATGCGGACGGGATCGTTGGTCTTCTCGACCCCCTCGGAGACTTCCTCTCCCTCGGTCGCGCTTGCCTTCCGGCGGCCCGCCTTGTCGCCGTCGGTGATGACCTCGATCCCGAGGTCACCGAGGCGCTGGTAGACCTCGTCCAGCTCGTCCGGAGTCGTCGCGAGCTCGTCGGGGAGGGCCTGGTGGATCTGTTCGTAGCTGAGATAGCCCTTCCCCTTCCCCTGCGCGAAGAGCGAGCGGACCTCCGGGTATTTTTCCTCGATCATCAACAATTCTTCCTCCGTGCGCCTTCACGTCCCAGATCGTGGATCTGCTGCGCCAGGGCAGTCTTGGAACGAGAAAGCCGGTCGATTTCTTCCTTGTCGCCCCTCGTCTCCGCCGCGACGATCTCCTGCTGAATCGTGGCGGCGCGACGTTCGAGATATTTCCGAGTCAACTGATTGATGTAGCTCGAGATCGCTTCGGACCCGCCGGGCGCCGGCTCGTCGCACGCGAGCTCCGAGAGGAGCGCCCGTTCGTCCTCAGAAGCAAGATGGGTCGCCAGAACCGAGAAATCAAGGGGCTCGGAGTCTTTTTTTTCCTCCCGCAGGGAGACGAAGATCGAACGGAGCCGGGGATCGGACAGGCACTCCGGATCGAGGTCCCGGAAGGCCGCGACGGCCTCCTCGCCGCCGTTCAGAACCGCGCTCAAGAGCCGCCGTTCCAGCGCCGGGGGCGGCACTCGGGAGGACGGTTCGCGAGCCTCTTTCGTTTCCTCGACCGGCGCGGCGCGCACTCCCGTCCCCCGCTTCCAGAGGACGTCGGCGGGAATTCCGGCCCTTTCGGAGACCTTCCGGACGAACTCGTACCGGAGCACCCGGTCCGGAACGCTCTCGAGGATCGTCAGGATCCCGTTGATCGCTTCCCCGCGCGCTTCGGGCGTCGCCTCGGCCGCATCGAGGTCGCCGAGGAGCCAGTCCACGAAAGGGGCCGCGCCGTCGACGGCGCCCCGCACCGCCCCGGCGCCCGATTCGCGATAGAGATCGAACGGATCGATGCCGGCCGGCATCGGCGCGACGCGGACTTCGAGACCCTCCCCCAGGAGGATCGGGATCGCGCGCCGTGTCGCGTTCTTCCCGGCGGTGTCCCCGTCGTAGCAGACGATCGCCCGGGGAGCGAGGCGCCGGAGCTTTTCGGCCTGTCCGCGGCCGAACGCGGTCCCCATGCTCGCCACGGCGTTCCGGCAGTCGGAGAGCCAGAGCGCGAGATGGTCGAAATATCCCTCGACGAGAACCGTCCGGTCCTCCCGGCGGATCGCGTCCCGGGCCGCGGGGAGTCCGTAAAGCAGACGGTTCTTCGCGAAGATCGGCGTCTCCGGAGAGTTGAGGTACTTCGGCTCTTCTCCCGCGAGCGACCGGCCGCCGAACCCCACGACGTGCCCGCGCTCGTCCCGGATCGGGAACACGAGGCGGTCGCGCTGCCGGTCGTAGGGCCGCTTCCCCTCGACGCCGGGCTGGAGGAGACCCGCCTCGATCAGAATGTCGGGGGTGAAGGACGGGGAGAGCGCCCGCGCGAGGAAATCCCATCCCTCCGGCGCGAAGCCGAGCCCGAGCTCGCGGGCCGCTTCCTCGGGAACGGCGCGGCTTTCCAGATACGCGAGCGCCCGGTTGGGCGCCTTCCAGAGGGCGTCGACGTAGGTCTTGTGGGCTTTCGCGACCGCCTCGCGGAGCTTCTCGGACCGGTCGCCCTCGCGCCGCGTCCGCTTGGGGATCTCGATCCCGTAGCGCCGGGCGAGGATCTCGGCGGCCTCGCGGAACTCGACGCGTTCCATCTGGCGAACGAAACCGAAGAGGTCTCCTCCCGCGCCGCAGCCGAAACAATAGAAGAGGCCGCGGTCGCGATTGACCGTGAACGACGGCGTCTTTTCGCGGTGGAACGGGCAGAGGCCCTTCCAGGAATTCCCCGCCTTCTTCAGCGTGGTGTGCTCGCCGATGACGTCGACGATATCGGCGGCGGCGCGGATGTCGGCGAGGACGCGGTCGTTCAGATCGAGTGCTTCGGTCACTTCGGCACGATCATTCCCGGGCAATCCGTTCGGACGCTCATTTGAGGTCTATCTTTTCGGACGCTCATTTGAGCGTCACCACCGTCGCGCCTTCGCCCCCCTCGTTCGCCTTGCCCGCGCGATGCGAGGCGACCGCCGGATGCTTCCGCAGGAAGCCGCGGAGGCCGGCGCGGAGCCTTCCCGTCCCGTGCCCGTGAACGATCCGGAGGGTTTCGTCGCCCGACGAAATCGCGTGGTCGATCGCGCGATCGACCTCCTCGATCGCTTCCTCGACCGTCCGGCCGATCACGTGGATCTCGCGAAGCGGACCGACCGGCTCCGGCACCGTGACGGTGCTCCGCGCCGCGGCCTTCCGGGGGATCGCGGTCAGGTCCGAGAGCGGCACCGAGAGGCGCTTGCCCCCCGCTTCGATGCGCGCGCTCCCCCCCTCGATCGCGACGACCGTGCCCGTCGCGCTTCCGGCCCGCAGGCGCACCGCGTCGCCGACGCGGAGGGCCCGGGCCGTCGCCTCGACTTCCTCTTCCGCCTCCCGGACGGCGGGATCCGCCCGGCGTTCCGCTTCGACCTTCGCGAGGAGCTCGGCGGCCCGCGCCTGCGTCATCTTCTCGCTCTTGATCTTTTCGACCGCATCGGCCGCCGCCGCGCGGAACTCCCGCCGCGCGCGGTCGAGGGAATCGCGGCCTTCCGTCAGGATCCGCCGCCTCCGGGCCTCGACGTCCTCGCGCTCGGTCCGGAGCCGCTCTTCCTGCTCGCGCGCGCGGGCCAGGGATTCGGCGAGCTCCCGCTCGCTCTCGCGAAGGCGCGCGAGCGCTTCTTCCGCTTCCGACTCGAGCTTCTCGCGCCGCTGCCACGCCTCCCCGAGGAGCGCCGACGCGCGCTCGATCGTGGCCGGCGGCAGCCCCTGCTCGCGCGCCGTCGCGATCGCGCGGCTCCGGCCGAGGAAACCCGCCCGGAGACGGTACGTCGGCCGCCCGCTCGCTTCGTCGAATTCCATCGCCGCGATCTGCGCGTCCTCCCGGCCGGCGGCGAACTCCTTGACGGCGGAAAGATGGGTCGTCACGACCGCGCGCGTCCCGCGGGCGAGCAGCGTCTCGAGCGCGGCGACCGCGATCGCCCCCCCTTCCTCGGGGTCGGTGCCGCTCCCCAGCTCGTCCAGGAGCGCGAGCGACTCGGCGTCCGCGTCCCGCAGGACCTCCGCGAGCCTCCGCATCGCCGACGAGAAGGTCGAGAGATCCGACAGGATGCCCTGCTCGTCGCCGATCACCGTCGGGAACGCGAGGAAGAAGGGAAGCACGGCGCGGCGCGCGGGCAGCAGAAAGCCCGCCTGCGCGAGCATCGAGAAGAGGCCGACGGTCTTCAGCACGACGGTCTTTCCGCCGGCGTTCGGGCCCGAGACGAGGAGCCAGCGCTTGCCGGGCGTGAGCTCGACGTCCAGCGGAACCGCGTCGCGCGTTCCCGGCTCTTCGCCGAAGACGCTCCGCCGCGCCGCCGCGAGACCGCGGTCGAGGAGCGGATGCCGCGCGCCGGTCAGCGTCCAGTCGCGCTCCGAGAATTCCGGCATCACCGCGTCGCCGGCGCGGGCGAACGCTCCCCGCGCCTCGATGCCGTCGAGCTCGGAAAGGATTCCCGCCGCGGCCGTCAGATCCTCGCCGCGGGCGAGCAGCGCGCGTCCGAATTCCCGGCGGATCCGCTCTTCCTCGCGGCGCAGGTCCGACGAGAGGAGCGACAGCGCGTTGTTGGCGTCGGTGATCTCGAAGGGTTCGATGAAGACCGTCTGGCCCGAGCCGGAGCGGTCGTGCACGATCCCCCGGACGCGCGAAGCGGCGCTCGCGGAAACCGGAACGCAGTAGCGCTCCTCGCGCAGGACGACGGTCTCGCCGGCGGCGTCGGCGGCGTTGCGCGAGAGCCACTGCTTCGCCGTCTCGTACAGGGTCTGGCGCTCGCGCCGCAGCCGCGAGCGGAGCGTCTGGAGCTTCGGCGACGCGTGGTCGGAAAGCGTGCCGTCCGGCTCGAAGAGGCGCGCCGCCGTCCGGACCAGCTCCGAAAAATCGGGGAGCGCGAAGATGCGCGAGGCGAGCCGCGGCAGGTCCGAGAGGTCCGCCTCGAGGCGCCGGGTGCGCTCGGCGGCGCGCGCGACGGAGAGGAGGGGCCGGATCTCCGCGTCGAATCCGAGACCGCCCGCCGCGGCGAGCGCGTCGAGCGGGAGCGCGGGATCGTCGAGCCCCGAGATCGGAAGCCTCCCGGCGCGCTCGCGCAGGACGACGGCCTCCGCCGTTTCTTCGAGCGCGGCGCGGGCCTCGTCTTCGTCCCGAAAAGGAAAAAGGCCGCGCACCTTCGCGCGGCCGGTTTCGGTCTGGGCGAAGGAGGCGGCCAGAGTCACCACGGCCGTGAAATCGAGGGGATCAGACGCCGGCGCGGCGCTCCTCCGAGAGCTTGCGGAGCATCTTCTTGCGGGCGGCGATCGCTTTCCGCTTCCGCTTCGCGGAAGGTTTCTCGTAATGCTGACGTTTCTTCAGCTCCGAGAGGATGCCCGATTTCTCGCACTTCCGCTTGAAACGGCGGAGGGCGTTCTCAAAGGATTCGTCTTCTTTGATGTGAATCACAGGCATCGCCAATCACCCCCTTCGCTGGAAGATGCGCCCCGCGGGCGGACTGACAATGATACGGCAGGCCCCCACTTGCGTCAACGAGATCGCGATAAGTCCTTTGGTCCCTTGGGTTTCTTGACAAAGCCGCGACTCCGCGCAAATAATCGCCGACATGTCTTCTGAAGAAATTCGCCAGAAAATCGAGAAGGAAGCCCGACGCCGCCTCGAGGAGCATCTCGACGAGCTCCGGCTCGAGTTCGAACGCATGCGCCTGGAAAGCCACCGGAAATGGGAAGAGTTCCTGATGCGGCTCGACTTCCCCGTCCCCGAGCTCGTCCCGGCGGGGTCGATCCCCGAACCGCCGCCGCCCGCTCCGGCCGCGGCCGACCTCTCCGAAATCCGCGAGCTCGCGCGCGCGATCGACGCCGCCGGCAACCAGGTCGACGCGCTGAAGGCGTTTCTGTCGGCCTGCCGGCGGACCTGTGACCGGGCGGTGCTCCTGGTCTCCCGCGGCGACGCGCTCGCCGTCTGGAAAGCGGAGGGATTCTCGCCGGCGGAAGAAGCGGCGCTGCGAAACGCGGCGGTCGCCCCCGCGGCGCACGCCGAGCTCGCCCAGGCGATGGAAGGAACCCCGGTGACCGTCGGGCCGGGGTCTCCCGTTTCGACGCTCCTCTCCGCCGAGGGCGCCCGGCGCGCGCTCGTCTGCCCGATCGTGGTTCGAGAGAAGATTTCCGCCGTCCTCTATGCGGACCAGCGGGACGAGGGATCGCCGTTCGATCCCGAGGCGCTCGCGCTCCTGTCGTACCTCATCGGCGTCGCCGTCGACCGCCTCGCGACCCGCAAGATCCGCCCCGCGCCCGCGCTGGCGCCGATCCG
Organism: Thermoanaerobaculia bacterium; assembly: GCA_035717485.1. Lineage (NCBI taxonomy): Bacteria > Pseudomonadati > Acidobacteriota > Thermoanaerobaculia > Thermoanaerobaculia bacterium. Next base: position 7,857 of record DASTIQ010000241.1, read on the forward strand.
GAGCCTCGAACCGGCTCCCGCGCCGGCGCCGCGCCCCGCGCCGGAGCCCGAGCTTCCCGCCGCCATGGAGATCGAGGAGGCCGCGGAAGCGGAGCCCGAAGCCGCGCCCGCGCCCGAGCCCCCGCCCGCTCCGCCGGCGCGCGGGATCGACTTCGACTCGACGGGCCATCCCTATCGCCCCCCGGCCGGGGTGACGCCCGGCGGGCCGCGCATCCTGCGGGGGCCGCTCGCCGCGGTCGAGGAAGATCCGCACGAGCACGCCCGGAAGATCGCGCGCCTCCTCGTCTCCGACATCCGTCTCTACAACGAGGCGGCGATCGAGGAAGGGAAGCGCCACAACGACATCTACTCGCGGATGAGGGACGACATCGACCGCGCCCGCCAGACGTACAACGATCGGGTGCCCGATTCCGTGCGCGCGACGACGAACTACTTCCACGAGGAGCTCATCCGCTCGCTCGCCGACGGCGATCCCGACGCACTCGGTTCTTGATCCGGGTAGCGCTTCTCGTCGCCTTCCTCGCCGCTCTTCCCCTCCGGGCCGACTTCGCGGAGCCGCCGTCTCCGGACGCGGACGAGATGTTCGCGCATGCCGCCGAGGCTCTCGATCGCGGCGACGCGGAGAGCGCGCGAAAGGACTTCGAGGAGCTCCTCGCGAAGTTCCCGCTCCCGGCCTGGAAGGCGAGGGTCGACCTCTTCCGCGCCCGCCGCGCGCTCGATCGGGAGGCGCCGTCGGCGGCAGTGGCGGCGCTTTCGGCCGTCGACGCCCGCGCGATCGGAATGCAGGGATATCGCGACGCGCTCCTCGGCCAGGCGCTCGAGAAGGCGAGGAAGACGAGCGAAGCCCGCGAGGCCTATCGGCGCGCGGCCGCCGACGAAAGCGCGAGGGCGGTCCGCGCTCCCGCGGCCCTCGCGGTCGTCCGGCTGTCGTCGGGACGCGCGGCGCGCCGCGAGGCGCTGGCGGCGGCGGAGGCGGCGGCATCCGCCGCCTCGCCGGACCAGCGGCGCGACCTGCTCGACGCGCGCTCTCGGATCGCCGCCGAGCTGGGCGACGACGACGCGCTCTCCCGCGCCGCGGCCGAGCTCATCCGCGACGACCCGGCACTCCTCTTCGATCGAAAGATGGCGCCCGCGCTGCTCCGGGAAGCGCGGCGGCGCCTCGGCTCCGAAGGTGACGACGTAAAACTGGAGACCGCGGAGCGGCTGGCCGCGGCCGGCCAGACGACTCCGGCGCTTCAGACGTCCGCCGAGATCGCATCGGCGCCGCTCGCGCCGGAGCAACGGCGGCGCCTCCATCTCCTCCGCGCGAAGGCGTTCGCCAAGCTCGGAAAGCTCGACGCCTCGGACCGCGAAGCGCGGCTCGTCGGCGAGGGCGCCCCGGAGGAGAGCGCGGCCGCCCTCGTCACCGCCGAAAACGCGCTTCGCCGCTCGCTCGCGCACCGCGGCCGGAAGCGCCGAAGCGGGAAGATCGCCGACCTCCCTCCCGACATCGCGCGACGCCTCGCGGAACGCTTCCACGCGGCGACCGCCGGCGATGCGACCGACGAAACGCGGATGCGCGGCTTCCGGTCGGAAGTGGCGCTCTGGGCGGCCGCCGGCGACGGCGCCGCGGCGCTCGACGCCGCCCGCCGCATGACCGCGATCGATGCAGGCGCGACGTGGGGATTCGAAGCGCTCTGGAAGCCGGTGTGGGAAGGAATCGAGGCGAAGGACTACTCCGGCGCGCTCGACCGGATTCTCGCGCTCGCCTCCGTGTACCACGAGATTTCCGCGTCGCGGCGCCTGCAGTACTGGAGCGCCCGATGCTACGAGCGGCTCGGAAAGACCGACGCGGCGACCGAGCTCGGACGCGAGCTGCCCTGCGCCGATCCGGCCGATCTCTACGCGGAATTCGCCGAGGCCTGGAAGGCGGGATGCTCCGCGCCCGCGGCGCCCGAGCCTCCGGAGCTCTCCGCGGCGTTCGCGCCGGTGGACGAGCTCCTCCGCCTCCGGTTCTATCCCGAAGCACGCCGCGAGGCGGAGCGGCTCCCCGACTCGCGCGGGAAAAAGCTCCGGCTCGCCGTCGCCACCTTCGCACTCGGCGACTTCGCTTCGGCGAGCGCCTGCGTGAAGGCCGCGTTCCCGCAGATCGGAACGGCGCTCGAGGGCGAAGTCCCCGACCAGTGGCGGCGGCTCTACTACCCGCTCGCGAGCAACGGGCTCGTCGAGTCGGCGGCACGGGAATTCGGGGTCGATCCGAGCCTCCTGCGCGCGCTCGTCCGCCAGGAGAGCACCTTCAACGCCCGGGCGAGATCGAAAGCGGGAGCGGCGGGCCTGACGCAGCTCATGCCCGGAACCGCGCGCCTCCTCTCCCGGACGGTCCTGAAGAAGCGGTTCCGCCGCGCGTTCCTCTACGACCCCGCGATCAACGTCCGGCTCGGCGCGTCGTATCTCCACCAGCTGCTCGCGGACTTCGGCAACGACCGCCTGATGGCGCTCGCCGCCTACAACGCCGGGCCGGGACGGATCCGCGGGTTCCTGCGGGATCATCCGGGGCTCTCCTCCGACGAGCGCGTCGAATCGCTTCCCGCGGTCGAGACCCGCGACTACGTGCGCCGGATATTCCTCTACTCGGAGTCTTACAAGGAGCTCTACCCGGAGAAGTAGGTTGCGGGTCGCGAGTCGCGGGTCGAAAGTCGGTCACGGACCAGCCTTGCGACCCGGGACTACGGGTCCGACTCGCGTCGGCGCGCGACGCGCCCGTACCGCCGGAGCGCCTCCGCGCGTTCGACCGCGTGATCGACGATCGGGCTTCTCGGGTCGTGGATCTCGCCGGCCGGAAGATGGGCGAGCTCGGGAACGTAGCGTCGCACGTAGTCTCCCGACGGATCGAACTTCCTTCCCTGGAGAACCGGGTTGAAGACGCGGAACCACGGCGCGGCATCGGCTCCCGTTCCGGCCGCCCATTGCCATCCGCCGTTGTTGTTGGCGAGGTCCGCGTCGGCGAGCTGGCGGGAAAACCATCGTTCTCCTTCGCGCCAGTCGACGTGCAGATCCTTCGTGAGGAACGACGCGGCGGCCATGCGCGCGCGGTTGTGCATCCAGTTCTCGGCGAGGAGCTGCCGCATCCCGGCGTCCACGAACGGGTACCCGGTTCTCCCTTCCTTCCAGGCCTCGAATCGCTCGCCGGGAGCGTCCCACTCGAGCGAGTTCATCTCCGGGCGGAACGCGCCCGAGGCGGCGTGCGGAAAGTGGAACAGGAGCGCGTGGAAGAACTCGCGCCAGCAGAGCTCGTCGACGAATTTTTCGACGCCCGCGCGCTCGGGAGGCGGAGCGTCGCGCCACCGGGCCCGGGCGCGGTCGAGCACGGTTCGCGGGGAGAGCGTTCCGAAGTGCAGAGCGGCGGAGAGCCGCGACGTCGCACCGGCGGCCGGAAAGTCCCGAGCGGAGGCGTACCGGCCGGCGCGCTCGAGGAAGACGTCGAGCGCGCGGAGCGCTTCGCGTTCCCCTCCCCGGGGCGCGCCGGGATTCGCCGCGAGGTCTCTCCAGGCGCGCACCTTCGCGATCGGCACGGACCGTCCCGGGGTCGCGGCGAGGCTCGCCGGCGCGGGACGGGGAACCGGCTTCTCCGCCGCGCGCCATTTCCTCGAGAAGGGAGTGAAGACCGTGTACGGCTTCCCGCCGGCGGCGGCGATCTCGCGAGGATCGACCGCGACGCTGTCGGAAAAGAGCCGGAACTTCGCGCCGGCGGCCTCGACCGCCCGCCGCGCTTCGGCGTCGCGTTCCTGCGGGTAAGGGCCGATCTCCTCGTTCGCATAAACGGCGGAAGCGCCCGTCGCGGCGATGAGCTCGCGAAGAGCGCGCGGCGCCGGTCCCGGCACGATCGCCAGACGCCCGCCGGCCTCGCGGATCCGCGCGTCGAGGTCGGCGAGCGACTCCCGGAGGAAGACGAAGCGCGACGGACCGACGGACGGGTCGCCGGCGTAGCGGTCGTCGAGGACGAACACGGAAAAGACCGCGTCGAAGTCGCGCGCCGCGGAAAAGAGCGCGGTGTTGTCGCCGAGACGGAGATCCCGCCGGAACCAATGGATCGCCCGGCTCATCGCCGGACCCGTGTCGCCCGGCCCGCCGTGCCGCCGCGGGACCGCGGCCCGCCGGAACCCTTCGTGCGGATCAACGCGCGCGGGCGAGATCGAGCGGCACCGACGTCCCGCGGGGCGACGTCATGGTCACGCGCGCGCGGCGGCGCCCTTTCTCCACGCGGCAACCCGCGACCGAAGCCGGGACCGGAACCGGCGTTCCATCGGTCTTCCTCAGACGGGTCACCGCCGCCACCTTCCGACACGGCCCGAGAGAGGAAGGAGCCTCGAGATCGATTCCGCGCAGCGGGATGTCGGCATCGTTGCCGTTGACGACCCAGGTCGTGGGCCTTCCGCGCAGGTCGGGCCCCTTTTCGACGTAGAGATGTCCCGGTTCGACGAGATCGTA
>DASTIQ010000242.1 GCA_035717485.1 Thermoanaerobaculia bacterium
CCTCGGGCAGCGTGCCGACGCGCCGGACGCTGCCGACGGCGAACGCGTTGGCGAGGATGAGGAGGTTCGCCGCGAAGAAGGGATCGAGCCGCGCGAGGCCGAGAAGCCGTTCCGAGGCCGCCGAGGCTTCCTCCGAGGCGAGGATCTCCCCCGCGAACCGCGCCGTGTCGTCGAAGATCGGGAAGAAATGCACGGGCGCCGCGAGGCGGGCGTGCAGGGCCGCCGCGAAGCTCCGGAACTGGACGAACGACTCGTGCCCCTTGGCCGCGCCGAGATCGTCTTCGGCGCACCGCGCGAGAACCTCCCAGAAACCGTCCTCGATCGCCTCGGGACGGAACTCCTGTTCCCACCCGTCTCCCTCCGCCGGCTCGGCCGCGACCGACCGGTCGAAGCGAACGGTGTCGTCCATGTCCTTCATCGCCTGGAAGGCGATCACCTGTCCCTTGATCTTCAGGTGGATCTGAAGGAGGTCTTCCGTCTGGAACTCCGGGTCGAAATCGAAGCGCCCGTGCTTCCACGCGAGGACCTCCTTGAGGAGCTTCTCGGCGAGCGCGCCGACGAGCTCCGCGAGCGAGTCGCGCGGGATCCAGTCCTCCTCGAGGAGCACGCGGGTGAGCTTGACGCCGGACGCGAGATTGCGGGCGAGCGACGAGTAGAGGGACGAGACCGGGACCGCGCGCGAGCGGAGGAGGGCCTGGCCGAGGCGGTCGCCGGGCTTTCCCCCGGAAACGAAGACGATGTCGCCGTTCTTCCAGTCGATCGTCTTCCGGTCCGCCCCGCGGATCAGGGTGAGCCGTCCGGAAGCGCGCCGCACTTCGAGCCACTGGATGAGATCGACGACGTCGAAACTCTCGATCCTGCCGGAGAGATGGCTTGCCAAGGCGCGCATTCTACCATTCCGGTTCCCGCCGCCCGCCCGGAATACAATTCCGGCGACGATGGCGGACGACGAGAAGAAGACCGCGCGGCGAGTCGCGGAGACGACTTCCTCCGGGATTCCGATCCGCCCCTCCTACGGACCCGGCGACGCCCCCGGGCCCGCTCCGCCGCCGGGCGCGTTTCCGTACACGCGCGGACTCACCGCCGAGGGATACCGCGCGCGTCTCTGGACGATGCGGCAGTACGCGGGCTTCGGGAGCGCGCGCGAGTCGAACGCCCGCTATCGCTATCTCCTCGAGAGGGGGCAGACGGGTCTCTCGATCGCTTTCGATCTCCCGACGCAGATCGGGTTCGACTCGGACGATCCGCTCGCGCGCGGCGAGGTGGGGAAGGTCGGGGTCGCGATCGCGACGATCGAAGACATGGAGATCCTGACCGAGGCGCTCCCGCTCGACCGGGTCTCCGTCTCCATGACGATCAATTCGACGGCGGCGATCCTGCTCGCGCTCTACCTCGCGGTCGCGCGGCGGCGGGGGTTCGCGTGGAGCGATCTCTCGGGGACGATCCAGAACGACGTCCTGAAGGAGTTCATCGCGCGGGGGACCTACGTCTTTCCCCCCAAGCCGTCGATGAAGATCGCGACCGACGTCTTCGAGTTCTGCCGCGACGAAGCGCCGCGGTGGAACACGATCTCGATCTCCGGGTACCACATCCGCGAAGCGGGCGCGACCGCGGTCGAGGAGGTCGCCTTCACGCTCGCCAACGGAATCGCGTACGTCGAGGCCGCGCTCGCTCGCGGGCTCGCGATCGACGAGTTCGCGCCGCGCCTCTCCTTCTTCTTCAACGCGCATTCGAACTTCTTCGAGGAGGTCGCGAAGTTCCGCGCGGCCCGCGCGCTCTGGGCGGAGATCGTCCGCGACCGCTTCGGCGCCAGAGATCCGCGGTCCGGGTACCTGCGGTTCCACGCGCAGACGGCGGGATCGACGCTGACGGCCCAGCAGCCGGAGGTGAACACGGTACGGACCGCGCTCGAGGCGCTCTCGGCCGTGCTCGGAGGGGCCCAGTCGCTCCACACGAACGCGTTCGACGAGGCTCTCGCGCTTCCGACCGAATCCTCCGCGAAGCTCGCGCTTCGCACCCAGCAGGTCATCGCGTGGGAATCGGGAGTCGCCGACGTCGTCGATCCCCTCGGCGGGTCGTACCTCGTGGAAGCGTGGACGCGAGAGATCCACGACCGGGCGAAGACGCTCATCGGGAAGATCGATTCGCTCGGCGGCTCGCTCGCCGCGATCGCGAACGGCTTCTTCGCGCGCGCGATCGAAGACGCGGCGTTCACGGCGCAGCGCCAGGCGGAGACCGGAGAGCGCGTCGTCGTCGGAGTCAACCGGTTCGCCGAGTCGGAGAGCGTCTCTCCTCCTCTTCTGACGATCGGCGGGGAGGTCGAGGGGGAGCAGGTTCGACGGCTGCGCGCTTTCCGGGAACGACGGGATCCGGGAGCGTTCGAACGCGCCCGGGCGAGACTCCTCGCGGATGCCCGCGAGGGCCGCAATCTCCTTCCTGCCATGCTCGAAGCCGTCGAAGCGGACGTGACGCTGGGAGAGATCGTCACGACGCTGAAATCCGTTTACGGAGAGCACGTCTCGTAGAGGGCGCCCTTCCCGCGTCGCGCGTAAATCGTCCAATCCCAGAGGAATCCATGTGGAAAAAGAGAACGTCAGCGAGCAAATCCCCGGAAATCGGGCCTGGAGCCGAAGCGGTCACTCGTAAGATCCATGACGTCAGACATTTCCGATGTTGCACATGAATCGGTGCATTCGCCTGCCTCCGAGGGGCCTGCTTGGCGGGCCGCTGAATTTCCGCAGGTTGTGCACAGTCTTTTCCGGAACTCGGGCCGAAGACGGGGAGCGTTGACGACGTGGCCGAGGAGACGGAGGAGGAGCTCCTTCGCCGCGCCCGCGAGGGAGACTCTCGCGCCTTCGACGAGCTCATCGAGCGGACGTCCGCGGTCGTTTTCGCCTGGATGAGCCGCGCGGTCGGCCCCGACGCGGCCGAGGACCTGACGCAGGAGATCTATCTCCGGGCGTTCCGCGGTCTTTCCGGGTACCGCGGCGACGCGCCCGCTCGCGCGTGGCTCGCGGCGATCGCCCACAACGCGGTGAAGAACCGCTATCGGTTCCTCGGGCGATTCCGGCGGATCTTTTCGCCGGCCGACCCGGAAGCCGGGGCCGATCCTCCCGACCGCGGCCCCGATCCGGAGCGCGCGGCGGGGACGGCGGAGACCCGTGCGTGGATCGCACGCGCCCTGCGGGAGCTTCCGGAGGAGTTCCGGATGCCGATCATCCTTCGCGATCTCGAGGGATGGAGCTACGAAGAGATCGCCGCCTCGCTCGGAATCGCGCGCGGCACGGTAAAATCGCGGATCGCCCGGGGGCGGGGGAGGCTCCGCGCCCTCCTCGTCCCGCTCGTCCGGAAGGGCCCGAAGTGAAGAGAGCCGCCGAACACCCGTCCCGCTCGATCGGTTTCCTGTCGCGGTATCACGACGGCGAGCTGTCGGCCGCCGAGAAGGAGGCGTTCGATCGCCACGCGGCCGCTTGTGCGGAGTGCTCGGCGGCGGCCGCGGAGTACGAGGCGGTGCTCGCGATGTACCGGGAGAGCCGGCCCGAGCCCTCGGATCCGTCCCTCGCCCGGCGAATATCGCGGCGGATCGACACCGAGCTCCGGCGCCGGCCGCCGGTCCGATTCCTGGCTCTCGAGATCGATCTCCTCTGGGCGAGCGTGGCCGCGATCGGGCTCGTGGCGGCAATCGCGCTGTTCGCGGTCCTGGGCCGCAGGCCGTCTCCCTCGCTCGTCGCCGAGAACGGCCGGACGAGCCGCGCGCCCTCCACCGAAAAGCGTGGCCCATCCGATTCTTCGACGGGCCGGGCACCTTCCTCCCGAGCGCCGCGTTCCGACCGGGCGCGCGAAGAGAATCGTCCGGCGTTCGCTCCCGAGCCGAAGCCGGCCGAGCCGGAGAGTCGACCGGATCGGGCGACGGGCGCGGAAGGGGGGGTCGAAGGAGGCGTCCCGGAGGGAGTCGCGGGGGCAGTCGTCGGCGGCGCGACGGAGAGAGAGGCCGTCCGTGAGAAAGGCGTCTCCGCCCCGGAGCCTCCCGTTCCGACCGAGGCATCGCCGGAGGGGAAGACGGAGCGGCGCGACGCGGCCGAGCCGCCCCTGCGCGTGGCCGGTACCGTCCAGGCCCCGGTTCTCCTCCGCCGGGTCGAGCCGACGATCCCCGCGTCCGCGCGGCGGCTGCTGGCGGTTTCGCCGGTCGTCGTCGAAGCCGTCATCTCCGCGACCGGCGATGTGGTATCGACGCGGATCGTGCGGTCGAATCCGGCGGCCGACCGCGCCGTTCTCGCGGCGCTGCGGCAGTGGAAATATCGCCCTGCGCTCCTCGACGGAAGGCCGATCGCGGTGTATCTGACGATCACCGTGCGGGGCGAGTGAGAAGGCCGCCCGGTCCTCGCCGCTATCTCAAGGCAAACTGGATCGTGACCGCCAGATAGACCCGCACCGCCCTCCGGTCGAGCATCGCGGGAACGTAGCGCCATTGCCGGACGGCGCGGATCGCGGCCTCCGCGAAGAGCGGAGACGCGCTCGACACGACCCGCACGTCCTCGACGTCTCCCCCGGTTCCGATCACGGCCTGGAGCAGCACGATTCCCTGCAGCCGTGCTCGCCGGGCCGCTTCCGGATACTCCGGCTGAGCCTGCGACAGGAGGCGCGGCGGAACGACGTTCGGCGCGGTGGCGGAAATCGGGCCGCCGTCGCCGACGCCGGGGAATGGGCTGTCCCCCGTTCCCCCCTCCACACCGTCCGTCGCGCCGGGCCCCGATCCCGGGCTCGCGGCGACCGGCGCAGTGCCCAGGGGCGCGGCGACCGGCGCGGCGTCGATGCGCACCGGAATGGCCGCCGGGGCGACGAATCGGGCGAGGGGCGCCGCGATCCGTCTTCCGGCTCCGGGCTTCGGGGACTCGGGGCGTTCCGCGGGGAGGCCGGGGGAACCGGCGGCCGGAGGCGGGGGCGTCGGGAGAAAGAGGATTCGCACGTTCGGCTCTCCCGGATCGGATATCCGCCAGGCGGATCCGATCGCGATGGCGGCAAGAACCGCGAGGTGGAGGGTGACCGAGAGCGGCCCGGCGACCGAGCGGCGATGCGGGGCGGGATGACCGGCCAGGGCGGTTTCGAACATGCGCGCCTCCTCGCAGGAGGAGACACCGGGCGGGGGGGAAAGTTCCCGAGGGCGGCGGTCAGGTCCGGCGGCCGCGTGCCGCCGCTTTCGGGCGCTTCTCCCGCGGGACGACGGAGACGCCCACCTTCGGGCAGAGATCCGCGAGCACGCATCGATCGCAGAACGCCCGCCGGGCGGTACACACGAGCCGTCCGTGCTGGATCAACCGGTGGGCCAGGACGGCGCGATCTTTCACGGGAACGAGCCGGTTGAGCTCCGTTTCCACCTTGACGGGGTCGGTCTCACGCGTCAACCCGAGCCGGCGCGACAGCCGGCCGACGTGGGTGTCGACCACCATCCCCGCCTCGGCGCCGAAAGCGTTTCCGCGGATGACGTTGGCCGTCTTGCGGCCGACTCCGGGCAACCGGAGCAGATCTTCCTCGGCTTCCGGAAGCCGTCCGCCGAATTCCTTCATCAGCACGGCGCCCGCGCGCCGAAGGCTCTTCGCCTTGTTGTTGAAGAAGCCGGTGGGCCGGATGTCGCGTTCGAGCTCGCCGGCCGGAGCGTTGACGTAGTCGGAGGGACCCTTGTACTTGCGGAAGAGCCCGGGGGTCACCGCGTTGACCCGTTCGTCGGTGCACTGGGCGGAAAGGACGGTCGCGACGAAGAGCTGGAACGGCGTTTCGTAGTCGAGCCAGCACCGCGCGCCGGGATAGGCGCGCGCCAGCCTCCGGATGATCTCTTTCGCGCGGTTCTTCTTCCCGGCGGACGACTCTCGCGGCATCGAGCGATTCTAGTGTTCCGCCCCGAAAATAGCTTTACCGTCGTTGGGAGCGGCACGGCGGACGGCGCCGCGTCGAATCACAGGAGGCACCCGCCCCTCGCCGGGGTGTCCGCGTTTCGTCACGGGCCCGATCCTTCAGCGGCTCCCGCGCCCGTCCGCCGGCCCCGCGACCGTCGGTGAAGCTCCCCGGGATCATTTCCGCGAGACGACCCTCCGGTACACGTCCCGGGAGGCGACGCCCGTCGCGCGCGCCACTTCCCGCGCGATCTCGCGGGACGTCATCCCCCGTCCCTCGAGGGCGGCGATGCGCGCATCGACCTCGTCCGGCGCGTGCGAGGATTCCGGCGCGCGCGCTCCGCCCGCCACCACCACGCATTCTCCGCGGACCGCGCCGCGCGACGCGATCCGGTCGCGAAGCTCCGAGAGGTCGCCGCGGAGGGCCTCCTCGTGGATCTTCGTGAGCTCCCGCGCGACGATCGCGGGCCGGGACCCGAGCGCGGCGGCGGCGTCGGAAAGCGATGCCGCGAGCCGGTGGGGCGCCTCGAACCAGACCAGCGTCTCGGGCCGGTCCCGGTACCGCTCGAAGAAGGCCCGGCGGGCTCCCGATTTCGGCGGTGGAAACCCCAGGAAGACGTGAGGAACGGCGGGGAGGCCGGAGATCGAGAGCGCCGCCGCCGCGGCGTTCGGGCCGGGCACCGTGACGACCGGGAACCCCGCCGCCGCGGCCGCGGCGACGATCCGCTCTCCCGGATCGGAGACCGCCGGGGTCCCGGCGTCCGAAACGAGCGCCACCTCTTCGCCCCGCGCGAGGCGAGCGAGAACTTCGGCGACCCGCGTTTCCTCGTTGTGCGCGTGGCAGGAGATCCGGGGCGCGGAGAGCCCGAACCGGGAAGCGAGCTTCGCCGTAACCCGCGTGTCTTCGCAGTAGATCGCCGCCGCGCGGCGGAGCACCGCGGCG